>JAAYFR010000051.1 GCA_012728155.1 Bacteroidales bacterium
CTTCACCACCATCCCCACGAGCATGATCAATCCGACAAATCCCATAATCCCCAGCGGCTCTCCCGTCAAGGCGAGGAAAAGTATCGAACCGGTAAAGGCAAACGGTACGGTAAGGATAATCATAAACGGATAGGTGAGCGACTCGAATTGCGATGCCAATACAATATATACTAGCAGCGAAACAACCATAAGAAGGAGTCCCAACTGAGAGAATGATTCCTGCTGGTCTTCCAGCGAACCACCAATTTCCATCTGTACGCCTGTCGGCAAATCCGCACCCACCATAATAGTATTCACATCATTCACTACTTCACTCAGAGCACGGCCATAGATAGTACCTGTCACCTTAACTATACGTTGGCGATCCTTCCGGTCGACCTGCGGCAAGGTAGAACTTTCCACAACTGTTCCCAAGTCACGTATACGTACTCCCGCTCCCATCGGATTATAAATCAATATATTCTCAATATCTTCGATAGACTGGCGATATTGCTCTTCGTAGCGTACACGGATATCATACTCTTCACCTTCTTCACGGAAACGGGACATGACAAGGCCGTTGATCCTGTTACGAATAGCACCGGCAGCCGTACCCATATTCAAACCGTTCAGCGCCAATTTCTCACGATCGAATTGGATCTGGTACTCCATGCGATAATCTTTTCTCGAAATGGTGATATCGCGCAATCCCTTCACTTCTTCGAGTTTGGTTTTCATTTCTGCTGCAAGTTGATCGGTCACGGCCAAATCGTAGCCATAGATATGCAATGCCACATTACTTCCTCCGGTCATTCCACCTTCACCACCTCCGGGTGTTACCCTGAAACGATGTAACTCCGGCATACTACCGAGATCCTGACGCATTTCGTCCGATATATCATAGATGGTTTTTTTCCTGTTTTTGGCTTCCGTCATACGAATCGTATAGGTCATGATATTAGAAGCATTTTCCTGCATCGCCGCCCAGGTGTTATCCTCTGAAGCAGCACCCACACTGAACGAAATAATCTCGATCTCCGGATATTTCGACTGCATGTTCTGTGCTATCCTATGACCCGTCTCACGGGCAACTTCCATACGTGTTCCGGTAGGCATCTCCACTGTAACAGATATATTATTGTTGTCGGATGCCGGCATAAATTCCGTTTTCAACGTAATAGCACTAATAACCGCACTGACAACAAAAATGACCAGTATACCCATTAATGTAAGTCCCCTTCTTCGTGCCACCCAATTCACCAATCGGGAATAAGAGTGATCAATCTTATTCAGTATCGGTAATATCCTTTTATTGTACCATCTGTCGAAACCCGACATTTTCATATCTTTGGTCGACCGCATCATGTTGGCACTCATCATGGGAGTGAGGGTTAAAGCGATAATCAACGACAAGGAGATAATGATGGTCACCATCCATCCTAATTGTTTGAACATCACACCGGCAAAACCACCCACCATGGTCATCGGCAGGAACACCGCGATAATGGTCAGAGTGGAAGCAATCACAGAAAGCGACACCTCTTCGGTACCATACACAGCCGCCTGTTTCACCCGGCTCCCCCGCTCGATATGGGTAGTAATATTTTCCAACACCACGATGGCATCGTCCACCACCATCCCGATGGTGATGGAAAGCGCCGAAAGGGAAATGATATTGATACTGTTCCCGGTAAGATAAAGATAGATAAAGGAGCCGATGAGCGAAATGGGAATCGCCACCATGATGATAATGGTAGCACGCCAACGTCCCAGAAAGAAAAGTACGATGATACCCACGATAATCAATGCCAGCATGATCGTCTGCATCAAACTATTGATTGAGACCTTGATATACTCAGAGGAGTCCATCACCGGCACAATTTTAATATCGGGTGGCAGGTTCTTCTGTAAATTGGGCAACTGTGCTTTTACCGCATCTGCAATGGCAGCTGTATTGGCACCCGACTGTTTCTGTACCACGATAGAAGCGCTCCTCCTTCCGTTGGTATAACTTTCCTGCACCCGCGATTCCAGTGTATCTTTCACCGATGCCACATCACGCAGGTAGATGGCACGTCCCTGATTGTTACCAACAATAATATCGTTCAGGTCCCGGCTATTCTTGAACTCTCCTTCCAGACGCAACATATAGGTCTGCGATCCGATATCGAAATTACCGGCAGGAACATTCACATTTTCGGTAGCGATCACCTGGGCAATCTGTTCCAAAGAGATATTGTATGCTTCCAGTTTTTCGGGTACCACATTCACCTGTATCTCACGCTGGGGTGCCCCATTGACGGAGACGGTACCCACTCCCGAAATACGGTTAAGCGGATTGGCCACCTGCTCGTCGAGTATCTTGTAGAGTGCACCCGAACTCTCGTCGGCGGTAGCCGACAGCACCACTACCGGTATCATGTCAGAACTGAACTTCAGGATCATGGGGTCTTCAGTGCCGTCCGGCAGGAAACCCGATATTATCGATACTTTGTCCCGTACATCGTTCATCACACCATTCATATCGGTACCAAACTC
>JAAYFR010000446.1 GCA_012728155.1 Bacteroidales bacterium
AAAAATCGGACTACTTTGAGATAAACCCAAAGTAGTCCGAAAAATTATTGGTTGATTGACAATACCGTTTAAAATGTAAATCGAAATCACTGATTTATCCGATGTCCTTTTAATTGATATGTATTTCCAAAAGGCGTCACATCATCCTCAAACTGCATTTCGAGATAAATACTGTCTGAATCAATTATCTTGCCGTTATGGATCTTGATCCCTATATTGTATTCGGAGACTTTACAGTGAGATATTTTTGTTTCAAAAACATCTTTTGTTTTGTCAACGGCCGCTTTTACCTGAAAATCCCAAAAATCTTTTGAGACATCTTTTAGTATAATGGAATCGGCTTTTGACGAAATATCATTGAGGATAACCAACGTGAAAGGCTTGCTTATCTGCGAGTCACCAAGGTATGCCGAAACATTCCACTCTCCAACAGCATGGATAGCTGTTTCGGACGCTTCGGTAATCTCTTTTTCCGAGTGTTGGCAAGATAGTATAAAAGCAGCCGTTACGAATAATATAACTATTTTTTTAAGTTTCATCTGTTTATTGTTTTTGAGTAAAGAGCAAAGAGCAAGGAGCAAGGAGCAAAGACTTTTTTCGTTGAACTATTCAAACTTCCGTCTTCTCTCTTTCGTCTTCCGTCTTCTGTCACTTAAGGACTAATTTTGTATTGTGTATTTTGCCGTCGTAGTCAACCATTACATCGTATTCACCCGGCCCGAATTTTTTATTCACTACTGTGTGGTAACGATCAATTACCTGATCAACCAATATTTTTCCGTCTCGTGAAATTGAGACCGACGTTAAGTAATACGTTTCTCCACTGTAATTCACACATATACGATTGAACTTGTCAATATATACAATCGGTAATCCTCCGTTGTCGGTTCCGGGTGGATTGGGATTGGAAGGGGGATTGGAAGGGGGATCGGGAGGAGTATCTTGAGGTTTCGTCGCGCGTCCAAAAATCACCTCAGGAAGTATGGTGGAGAGGATGCTTGCGTCGCGAACCGATGCTTGCCGCCAATTGGGAACAACAGCTTTCATATTTTCACTGATCCATGCCGTACCAACCGCACCGGAGCTACTGATCCAGTTGATAGCGTTGTTTTCCACCACAATATTGTAGGAGGCCCCTAACTGATCTTGCGTCCAATTAGCAAGGACTAAACCCACGTTTGTGAAGGGTTGCTGTTTAGCATACACCTTATTGTTTCTAAGCGTCATGTTGTGGCCTCCGGCAATCTGGATTCCGTATTGTCCCGGATCTACCAAAATATTGTCTTCCGCGATCTGGTAGCTGCCACCAACATCTCCAAGAATAATTCCGCCGCTATTCAGCAGGGGGCCGCCGCCTCTTATCCAGTTGCCCTTGATCATGATCGGGCTGTCCGGCGTTCCGTTTGAGTGATACACCCCTATAACATCTATCGTGTGAGTATTTCCAGGAAGATTCTCAAAGACATTGGAGCTTACACTATATCCCGGGCCATTGGATTCAGCAATTTGTACTCCGCCGCCGCCATTACCATTATGCAACCCTTTTACTAAATTTTTGACCTCGTTGTTCTCAAATTTAACGTTTCCCCTGCTTTTTTCGACCCTGAGCGCTTGATAAACGTTTTCAAACACACAATCGGTAATGGTAACATTTAAGCCGTTTTCCACGAGAATAGCAGCTTCCCAAGCCACGTTTGTAAACTTACAATTCCGGATGATCACGTTTTCGCATTTCCAAAGCGAGATGGCGCGCCCCCCGAACAGAGAAGGGTTTGAGTTTGTAAATTCCAACCCTTCGATGACAATATTATTTTTATGTGCATGTTGTATCGCCGGTGATTTTATATATTCTCCGGTATATTTGGAACCTTGTCCGTAAAATAAATGAACAACAAAAAACAAAAAAAATACACTCAGCATTAAAACTTTTTTACTTTTTTTCATTGAATACTTTTTAATTATACTTCATTCATTGCTTTAAACACCTTATTTTATCTTTAAAATGTACGAAAGATGTATTCTTCGTAGTTTAGAATCGGAATAAAAAGATTCGGCATAAAGAAATTATTTCGGGTACTTATCACGACCACAAAATTACGCACTATTTCTTTATTATAATGTTAAATTTCAGGCAAATAACATTATTTAATTGGATTTTAATATAGTTGCTGTTTATTAACGATGTACGTTTTCTACAATTTTTTTTATTTATTTAGAACTGGTCTAAAAAGGTTATTTTTACACTTCTTGTTATCGACACTTTTTCAACATTATACCTTATCGCAAAAAGTAAAATTTTGTAGCTGTAATTTTTATCGATTAGGACAATAATAGCATTTATTTGTCTCTGTATTTAACTAAATTAGCTAAAAAAAGTACCATCAAGAGAATCAATGAAAAATTATCATCTTAAAGAGAAAATTATCATATTGTTTATTATCAATGAGTTAATTAATTATATAGATTTAGAGCCGGAAATTCTTATCTACGGTTCCTCTATTTTTTTACTTGTTTTTGTATAAAAACTTTTTTAAAATATATATCTCATCTTTAATAGATTGTATATTCCATATGCTTGCCCAGTCATAATTTAACAATAAAATCAATCCGAAAATACAAAAAAATGTTCATTTAGTCCTAACAATCCGGTTTCATTACACCCTATTTTTGCTACCGTATGTTTATTTTAAAATCCATCTGCGATCACAGCTTATAATCAAATTAATTAATGTTGATCGATTCTCTCTGCAGCTCTACTATTAATTTGGAGCATACATTATCAATGAATGATCAATAAAATTTTCAACGCGTAACTCTATGAAAAAAAACATTTTACTATTTGTTCTACTGGCATGATTGATTGTTTCCTGTTCTCCGGTCCAGAATATTGCCTATTTCCCTCATTTTGATAAAGAGATCAACAGGATAAACGAGACAACGTATGACGCGCGTATTAAACCTAAAGATATACTTTCAATAAGCGTGGTAAGCAGTGAGCCTGAAGCCTCCAGGCGTTACAATCTTTTTACGCCTCAAACACTTGAGCTTATCAATTCTCTTTATTCACAACCCTCCCTTCAGAGTTACCTGGTTGATAAAGAAGGCAGCATCTCTTTTCCAATTTTAGGGACATTACAAGTGAAAGGATTGAGTACAAAAGAACTGGAGTTATTTATTGAGGAAAAGTTGAAACCACACTTTACTCAGGAAATGCCTATAATAACGATTCGCATTTTAAATTATTCCATAAACGTATTAGGCGAAGTATTCCGTCCGGGAAAATTTGAGACAACCAACGAACGAATGACCATTTTTGAAGGACTGGCATTGGCAGGCGATATGACCATATACGGAAGACGTGACAACGTGAAAGTTCTCCGCGAAGATGTGAACGGTGAAAGAATAATTTATACGTTAAATCTCAACGATAGAAGTATTTTTAATTCTCCCGCTTATTTTCTCGAGCAAAACGATGTGCTATATGTAGAGCCTAATCAGTCAAGAGCCAATTCTTCCAAGTATGGCGCTGCGGAAACTTATCGAATATCAACCTTATCCGTTTTAATTTCATTGGCTACAATGGCGGCCACCATTTACAGCATTACCCGATAATTAAAATCATTTGAGATAACTCTACAAATACAATAAAAACAATGAATAATTACTCCGAAGTTGAAGAAGACTATAGCATACTGGCCGAAAAACCCATTGACGTTGTAGGCATACTCATGAAATATCTTTCTCACTGGAAATGGTTTTTGATTTCCTTATTGATTTGTATTGCCATGGCAGCACTCTATCTGTTTTACGCTTTACCACAATATAAAGTGGAAACTGCCATTTTGTTTAAAGATGATGTAAAAGGTGGCGGAGCTTCAGAAATAAATGTGTTTAGAGGGATGGGGGTGATAACTCAGCGAAATAACGTGGATAATGAGATTGAAATTTTAAAAAAATCCTTGATTGTTGAGAACGTTGTCAGAAAGCTCGGAATTTACACAACTTATACCGAAATAAAACCATTTGATGCCGTTAGGATTACAAGATTGGACGCGCTATTTACGGATTTTCCCAAACGGAAATTGAGAGTTTTATACGGAGATGAGATTCCGGCACTTATCAGTTTTCCTGAAAATCTTCTGGATCATTTACAGAGAAGTATCGTTTTCGATGTGCTCGTCCAACCCAACGGAAATTACGAATTTTCCGGTTCCTATAATGGGAACACGTACAACGCGAAAGCAACTCCATCAGATAGTATTGTCAGTTTTCCGTTTGGCAGTTTACAGATACAAAAGGGAAAAACGCGTCCAACCAAGGATATGCTGATGAGAGTGGAAATAAATCATCCGAAAAACGTGGCCGGTCAATATTTGAACGCACTGGAAATAGAGTTAACCTCCAAAACATCCGCGGTAGCGAACCTCTCTTTGACATGTCCGCACGGAACGTTGGGTGGAGATTTCTTAAAAGAATACATAGAAACTTACAACGAAGAAGGTATAAGGGATCAAATAGAACTTGCCGATAAAACGTCCCAAGTTATTGATGAGCATCTTGCGAAACTCAGTGCTGAGCTTAGTTCTGTAGAAACTCAGGTGCAAAACTACAAGCAATCGCAAGGGCTAACCGATATTGCTTCACAAGCCAGTGTTTACAATACGCAAATGGCCAATGTGGGACAAATGAAAACAGAAGTAGAAACTCAGTACGCGATTGTTTCCAACCTCAATAATTATGTTCAGGGAAAAAACAACCACGATCAACTTATTCCTGCTAACTCCGGAATAAATAGCGATGTATTGGCTGCTCAAATCAACGCGTATAATGACTTGGTCCTGGAACGGAACAAGCTCTCACGCATTGCTTCGAGCAGCAATCAATCGATGATTGAGTTGAATAACCGGATAGAATCCACTTTCAGCTCCGTGAGATCAGGCCTGCAAAACGAAAAAAGTAATCTTGAAATTCAACAACGCGATATTTCTGCCATGTACTACCAGAATAACGCGCGAATAAGAGCTATACCTCGCCAAGAACGGGTCTATTCAGATATAAAACGCCAGCAAAACATCAAAGAAGAATTGTTCTTGTATCTGCTTCAGAAAAAAGAAGAAAAATATATGAATATGGCTTCGGTAGCGCCCAGTTCTAAATTGATAGATAACATTCGTATTATGGGTGTTGTCTCGCCCAACAAAATGATAGTTGGATTAATATTTCTGGCTATGGGGTTAGCTTTACCCATTATTGGAATAAAGATAAAAGATTTATTGCGTTATCAAATCAGCACCAAGGAAGAACTTGAGGAGTTAACCTCGGTACCGGTTCTCGGGGAAATTCCTGAAATTTCTCATACTGAATATGTTGTGATTAAAGAAAACAGCAACGACAATTTCAGTGAAATGATGAGACTGCTAAGGGCTAATCTGTTATTTGTCATCGATAGTAAAGAAAAAAAGGTTATCAATATGCTCTCAAGCATAAGCGGCGATGGAAAAACATTCATAACCATCAACATGGCAATGAGCTTGGTTCTGTTAGATAAAAAAGTCTTAATCATTGAATTGGATATACGAAAACCAAAATTATCCGAATACCTTGGGTTAGACAACAAAAGCGGAATTACCTTGTATTTGTCTGGAAATCTTAAAAAAGAAGAACTTATAAAACCTTCCGGAGTTCATCCAAATTTATCGGTTATTACGGCAGGCGCAATCCCACCGAATCCCAACGAGCTGTTAGCTAAGTCATTATTAGATGAATTAGTAAAAGATGTACGAGATGATTTCGATTATATAATCATAGATACCGCACCCATTGGTGTAGTTTCTGATAGTTTTTTATTAAACCGTTTAACAGATGTGACCCTTTATGTGGTTCGGGCAGACTATACACCCAAAAAATATATTGAAGATGCAACAATGTATTATAAGGAAAAGAAACTTACCAGAATGTACTTTATACTGAACTCCGTGGATTTAAATGCTATCGCCTACCGCTATGGATATGGGAAAAAATACGGTTACGGGTATGCGTGATCATACTTGTTGATGGATAGCAACATCAATATATAATTCGATTGAACGTTTATAAAAAAAACTGATGAAAATGAAACTCAATGGTGCAAAAATAATAGACCTTCCTAAAAATTTGGACAGAAGGGGAAACCTATCCGTAATTGAAGAAATCAAGAACATCCCTTT
Source organism: Bacteroidales bacterium (assembly GCA_012728155.1). Classification (GTDB taxonomy): domain Bacteria; phylum Bacteroidota; class Bacteroidia; order Bacteroidales; family Dysgonomonadaceae; genus Proteiniphilum. The sequence continues at coordinate 6,207 of JAAYFR010000446.1, forward strand.
TAAAATAAAACGGACGTATTGGATATACGATGTACCCGGCGGAGAAGTCAGAGGCGGCCATGCATACAAACGGAATCAGGAATTTATTGTTGCTCTTTCGGGAAGTTTCGATGTGATACTTGACAATGGAGAGGAACTGAAAACATATTCTCTAAACCGCTCATATTACGGGTTATATGTTCCTAAAGGGGTATGGAGGCAAATGCTGAATTTCTCGACAAACTCCTTGGCGCTCATTTTGGCATCGATCAAATTCGATGTTTCAGATTATATATACGACTACGAACAATTTAAAAAAGCGGTAAATGAAAAAGACGAACATATATGATTGTTCCATGATAGAAATTGACAAACACCATCACGAGAAAGGGAATTTAAGCGTAGTTGAAAATGGCAAAACAGTTCCTTTCAACGTGAAACGGGTGTACTATCTCTACGATGTTCCCGGTGGAGAGTCACGGGGCGGCCATGCTCACAAAGAACTTCAGCAGTTTATTGTGGCAGCCAGCGGTAGTTTTGATGTAACATTAGACGATGGCGAGTTGAAAAGAACGTTCACCATATACCGTCCATACCGCGGATTACTTGTTGTTCCCGGTATTTGGAGAGAATTAGACAATTTTTCTTCCGGTTCTGTATGCTTGGTGTTAGCATCGACGGAATATTATGCGGATGATTATATAAGAGATTACAACGAATTTAAAGAATATAAAAAATGACATATATACATCCACGAACGGATGTTCTTTCCCAAAGAATAGGTGAGGACACAACTATCTGGCAGTTTTGCGTAATCTTGCCCGACGCCCAAGTTGGGAATAACTGTAATATTTGTGCGTATGTATTCATAGAAAACGATGTAGTCATCGGAAACAATGTAACCATTAAAAGCGGCGTGCAGTTGTGGGATGGAATAACCATTGAAGACAATGTGTTTATCGGCCCCAATGCAACATTCACCAATGAATTGATTCCGAGATCGAAAGCTCACGATACCACCAAATTCAAACCCACGTTAGTGAAAAAAGGGGCATCCATCGGAGCGAATGCAACCATACTCCCGGGACTTGTGATTGGGGAGTATTCTTTCATCGGTGCGGGAAGTTTGGTAACAAAAGACATTCCCGATTACACATTCTGGTATGGAAATCCGGCAACTCAAAAAGGATACATAACCGAGGAAGGCATTTTACTGGATATGAATAAAAGGGACAAAAACGGTGTTGAACACATTTTAAAATCAGACACAAATGATTAAATTTCTTGAAATTCAAAAAATTACACAAAAATATTCCGACGAAATTCATCGGGCAGCATCTCGTGTGATCGACTCGGGCTGGTATCTTTTGGGTGAAGAAACCAACCGGTTCGAAAAGAACTATGCCCACTTTATCGGCACGAATTATTGTATTGGAGTTGCGAATGGGTTGGACGCTTTAAGGATAATTCTCAAAGCCTATATCGAATTGGGCATTATGCAGGAAGGAGATGAAGTTATTGTTCCGGCCAATACTTTTATCGCATCCATCCTCGCTATTACCGATAACAGGTTAATTCCGGTATTGGTTGAACCCGATATTAATTCTTATCAGATTGACGACACCAAAATTGAAGAAGCCATTTCGCCCAAAACAAAGGCTATCATGATCGTTCACCTCTACGGACAATGCGCCTACACGGATAAAATTGGCGAAATATGCAAAAGACACGGTTTAAAACTTATCGAAGATAACGCCCAGGCAACCGGATGCAAATTTAATGGAAAAATCACCGGCTCTTTAGGAGATGCTTCAGGGCACAGTTTTTACCCCGGTAAGAATCTGGGAGCGTTTGGTGATGGCGGAGCAATTACCACCAACAATAAAGAATTTGCAGAAACAGTAAGAGCATTGGCCAATTATGGGTCAAACGTTAAATACGTATTTGACTATCAGGGATTGAACAGCAGGTTAGATGAAATTCAGGCTGCTATTTTGGATGTAAAACTCAACTATTTAGACGAAGACAATCAACGGCGAAAAGATATCGCGCGTTATTTTTTAACCCGGATACATAATCCGGAGGTTATCCTACCGAAAGTACAAGATTGGGAGTCGCACGTGTTTCACCTGTTTGTTATTCGTTCCGCCCATCGCGATAATTTGCTCCAATACCTCAACAACAACGGTGTTCAGGCGCTCATCCACTATCCGGTCCCCCCGCATAAACAAAAAGCCTATCGGGATTGGAATAAGCTTAGCTTGCCGGTAACCGAGAAAATTCATAACGAAGTGTTGAGCCTGCCCATAAGCCAGGTAATAACAGACGAAGAGGCCGAGACAGTAGTGAAAACCGTGAACTCTTTTCGACAGAACGATTTGAACAAATAGCAATGAACAAACAACAGGCATCATACCGGCAAATAATGAAAGCAACTTCTCTCTTTGGAGGAGTCCAGGTCTTTCAGATAATAATTTCGGTGGTACGCTCAAAATTTGTGGCGATACTGCTCGGACCGTCCGGCATGGGTATAGTGGGATTACTTACTTCGACAACCGGGTTAGTGGCCGGCCTCACCAATTTCGGGCTGGGCACCAGCGCGATCAAAAATATATCTGAAGCCAACGCAACTGAAGACGAACAAAGGATTTCAAAAGTCATTTCAGTTATGAGACGATTAATGTGGATAACCGGCATACTGGGAGCAGTTATAACGCTCCTGTTTTCACCTTGGTTAAGTCAATTCACTTTCGGAAATAGAGAATATACAGGAGCATTTATCTGGATTTCAATTACGTTGCTCCTCAATCAACTAAGTACGGGAGAATTGGTGTTTTTGCAAGGACTTCGCAGGTTACAAGATTTGGCAAAAGCCAATGTTTACGGCAGTGTTGCCGGATTAATAGTTACAATACCGCTTTATTACAAGTTTGGAGTTCAGGGAATTGTACCGGTAATTATTATCACAGCTATAATCACGTTGTTTTTCTCGTGGTACTTTGCGAAAAAGATAAAAATTAAAAAAACAACACTTACCAACGAGGCCATCATGGTAGAAGGCAAAAGTATGTTGGTAATGGGTTTTATGATCAGTTTAAGCGGATTGATATCGATTGTCGTGGCTTATCTGCTTCGAATTTTCATAAATCGCACAGGAAACGTGGCAGACGTGGGGTTATACAATGCCGGATTCACAATTATCAACACGTATGTGGGAATGATTTTCACAGCGATGGCTACTGATTATTATCCCCGGTTATCGGCAGTGGCGAACAGCAATGAAGAATGCAACCAAAGCATCAACCAGCAATCCGAAATCGCTTTGCTGATATTAGCGCCGGTATTGATCGGTTTTCTTGTATTCATCAACTGGGCTGTTATCCTTTTATACTCGACTCAATTTTTAGCTATTACCGGAATGATATATTGGGCATCCCTGGGTATATTTTTCAAGGCTGTAAGCTGGGCAATCGCATTTGTTTTTTTGGCTAAAGGAGCCAGTAAACTCTTCTTCTGGAATGAATTGGCAGGAAACACATATACGTTGGGT
>JAAYFR010000447.1 GCA_012728155.1 Bacteroidales bacterium
AATCATAGGTGCGCGCTTTCCTGAAATAGTATTTAAATCCTGCACCGGTCATGAGGTGCTCGTTGAACTGATAACCTATTTGTGGGCCAAACCCCAAGTTTGTGTAGTTTCGGCTTATTGATAACCCTAAATCGGCACCGAAACGCAACTTGCTCTTGTCGAAAGAGGCAGGCTGCTCCCGGGTGACATATATTTTTTCCTGAGCTAAAGATTCACTTGAAACCACTACATCTTTGGCACGATAACGATGAATATTCCTTTCATCATCAGGAGATACCCTGATGGTGTCGTATGTAATGACCTGAGCCCCGGCGGACAGGGCTGAAAATAGATACACAAAAAGAATCAGTCGTCTCATACGACCAAGATTATCTGTATTGAATGGTGTCGTATGGCAAATCAAGCAGATCTTATTCTCCCCCCGTTCCTTCTTCCGGTTGTGGCTGAGCCGGCATTTGTGATGGCAGAGGTATTTCTGGAGTTACGCTTGGTGCCGTGGATGGATTCAACGGAGCAGGCTGCTCAACCTCTATCTGAGATTGGGGACTGTGTGCGTGAGAGGCGGTGAATTTGGCCGTCAGGATACTCAAAACAATGATGGTTCCTGCCAATGTCCATGTGAGCTTTTCCAAGAAATCGGTGGTTTTACGCACACCCATAATCTGATTCGATGAGGCGAAACCAGTTGCCAGTCCACCTCCTTTAGATTTCTGTACCAATACTGCCAAGATCATCAATACGGCCGCCAGTACAATAAGGATTGTGATGAAAATATACATATCTTATTTTTCTTTATTTTTTTCTGCATTTATAATCAATAATTCGAGGAAACGAATTTGGTGCGCAAAGTAAACACTTTTTTTTGGAAAATTCAAACTTAACCTTTTAATTATTGTGAGTGCCTGCTCATATTTCTTCTGTTTGATATAGATTCGGGCGAGCGTTTCGGTCAGGAATTCTCCCCCTTCCTCTTTTTCTTCTCTCTCCTGCACCGTCTCGGCAGGTTTGCTCTCCTTAGGTACAAAGAGTGTGTCCGACGCAGCTTTTTCGATAAATGCATCGATAATATCCTGATGTTCTAACCTCTGCGCCCCTTCAGCTTGATCAAGATGGGTTGTTTTTCCGTCAAGTGATTGAAGGTAGGAGAAATAGTCTGTTGTGGCCAGATTAAACGCTACATTCTCAATGGAAGGTTCAATTATCTCCCTTTCGTCAGTCTCCCTTTCTCCAAGCGACGAGAGGAACGATTCGAGCAGTTGCTCTGTCCGGTCGGCTCGGTTGGAATGGATATCCCTATCCTCCCTATCCAACAATTTCCCATACTCTTCGCGGTAGATAAGATAAAAAAGTCTTTTCCTGTCGTTACAGAAAAGGGCGCTCCTGCCCAACTCTTCCCGATAGCCTTCAACGTTTGCCAAATGTAAGTTTTTCGTATAGAGGAGTCGGGCGGTATGGAAGTAGGGATACTCCGCTACAACTCCCCCTAATCCTTCCAATGTGTCATTGTCCAGCTTTTCAGGATCTTCCATCAGGGTGTATAGCGCTTCCTTTTGCATACAGTTACCAGTTTGACATGGTGGCGTTGAATATCTGATCTACAATTTCATCGATGAGCTCACCGAGAAGTTGGTCTTGTACAGAGTCGAATACCTGATCGCTGGAGAATGTGCGGTTGGCTGAGATCCTCTCTTCGATATCGGGCTCGTTCGTTTTATTATTCCTGAACCGCATCCTCACCGTCATGGTCAGTCGTGTTTCTGAAGCAAAGGCGTCCTCCTGAACGGCAAGGGGTGTCAATTCATATCCTACGATCTCCCCTTCAATCTCCATATCTCCATTTTGATTGACCATCTGCAGACGTGTGTTTCGGGTAAACATATCCTTCATCTTCTCATTGAACTGCTGTTCAAGAGGAGGATAGACCAATGGTGCTTGGTTCACGAAATGGGCTATCTGGAGCGTCTTGGTCAGTTCATAGTTGATGGAGGTACCCCTAAAAGAGTAGGATATACGGCATGAACTGACAGAAATGAGTAATAAAAGGAGGATGAAAATATATCTCTTCATAATCTTAACCTAAAAGTGAGTACTCCTTGATTTTTCGATACAGTGTGCGCTCTGAAATACCCAAGTCGTTGGCGGCCAATTTCCTCTTTCCGTTGTGTCTCTCCAGCGCTTTCATGATCATCTCCTTCTCTACATCGCTGATCGAAAGGGCGCTCTCTTCATATTCGGTTGCCTCTTGAATAGGGCTACTCTCCGGAGTATCTAAGGTGATCTTTTGGGGTATCGCTTCATATTTCACTGGCACCGATACCCGGGTGTTGTCATTTGTAATGATAGAAGAGGAGTGATGTATCTCGTTTGACACTTCATCATAGGGAGTATGCTGCGGAGAGTCTTCTACGATGCTTTGTACCACGCGTTTCAACTCTGTAATATCCTTTTTCATGTCGAACAACACCTGATAGAGTATTTCCCGTTCGTTGGCAAATGATTGCTGCCCCGCCCCATGGATCTGATGTACCGACACAGGAAGCATCCCCACTTCATTGCTGGGTAGATACTTTTGAAGTATGTTGGTGGTGATGAGTCGTTCCTGTTCTATGACCGAGATCTGTTCGGTGATATTCTTCAATTGGCGTACATTCCCAGGCCAGCGATAGTTTTTCAGTTTCTCTTTGGCGTCGTCCGTCAGCGTGATAGAGGGCATCATATATTTTTCGGCGCAATCGCTGGCGAATTTTCTGAATAGAAGGGGTATGTCCTCTGCCCGGTCACGCAACGGCGGAATACGGATGGGAACCGAATTGAGACGATAATAGAGATCTTCCCTGAATTTTCCGTTCTCTACCGCTTTGACCATATCGAGGTTTGTGGCTGCCACCACACGCACATCGGTCTTTTCAATTTTGGAGGAGCCTACTTTGATGAACTCTCCACTTTCCAATACGCGGAGAAGGCGCGCTTGGGTGGGAAGTGGAAGCTCTCCCACTTCGTCGAGAAAGAGGGTGCCACCATCGGCCACTTCAAAATAGCCTTTCCTGGCACCTGTAGCACCGGTAAACGAACCTTTTTCATGTCCGAACAGTTCCGAATCGATGGTGCCTTCCGGAATTGAACCGCAATTGATGGCGAAATATAGACCATGCTTCCGGTTGCTGTATTGATGCACAATCTGGGGGAAATTCTCTTTCCCGGCACCACTCTCGCCGATGATAAGTACCGAGAGGTCAGTGGGCGCTACCTGTAAGGCAATGTCGATAGCACGATCCAGCTTCGGGTCATTTCCAATGATCCCAAAACGTTGCTTCACCTGTTGTAAAGAGTGTTTTGCCATAAACGTGCTGTTTTTTGAATAGAATATTCAAAGATAGTAACTTTTCCGCATTTATTTATTATCCTAAAGCGTAGGTTTTTTCCTTCAGGTATTGAGCCAACCGAGGGATATCGTTGTGAAACGACTGAATCTTGTCCGGCATGATGGGTTCCCCCAGGGTGATTACCATCTCTTTGCCTTTTTTGTTGTATAGCTCATGGCATAATCTGAGGGTGCGGAACTGATAACCAAATATCCTCGATAGGTAGAAAGAGAGGCTGCTGTGGCCGGAAATATGCATCGGGATGACCGGCGCTTTTACTTTTTCAATAATTTTCATCACGGAGGGTTGCCACTCCCGGTCCTCGATCACCATTTTCCCTTTTTTGAAGATGAGGTTGGAGACCGCTCCTGCAGCAAAGAATCCCAACGGATTCCCTGCCCTTACATGCGCGATGCTCTCCTTGATGCCGGCGAAGGTGATGCTGTTCTTATCGCCATATTTCATCGGGTTTACAGTGATGAAGTTTTCTGCCATCGTATCAATCAAGCCCAGGACAACATTCACCATCATCTTATAATGAGGTACCCGGCTGCCTATCGTCTCAATCGCTGCAATCCCGTCGATATGGCCGTAAGGATGATTGGAGACCGTAATGAAGGGGCGGTTCCGGAACTCATCCAGCACCTCTGCATTCCTTACCGTACGGGTGATCTCGAGTTTATCCAATACATCTCTACAGAAATCGGGGCCGGTAAGGTGTTTCGATCGGTTGTAAATTTCATTTGGAACATGTAACGCAGATATTTTTATCGCCCAATCTATCAATTTGTCTCCATGCTTACCCCTGAGTATGGGGTGCAGGCTGCGTAACTCTTCGTGACTGATCAATGTCTCTTTCATTAATTTCGTAACTCTTCGTTTATTTAACTCAAAAGCCACTTCAGGTAAGGTGAGGTGGCAATTGATTGGGAAACTGACAGCAGTTTTATCCTATTATGAAAATTCTTTTATGAGGTTGATGATCTGTTTGCCGATCTCCTCCGCCTCTTCCATGGAGTGTGCTTCCGAATAAATACGGATGATGGGTTCGGTGTTCGATCTTCTTAGGTGTACCCATTTGTCGGGGAAGTCGATCTTCACTCCATCGATATCGGTAATCTGATGCTCATTGAACCGTTCTTTTACTTTGTTTAGGATCGCTTCCGTATCAATGTCGGGGGTGAGCTCCACCTTTTGTTTCGCCATAAAATAGGAGGGATAGGAGTTCCTCAACGCCGAAGCGGTTTTACCCGATTTGGCGAGATA
>JAAYFR010000448.1 GCA_012728155.1 Bacteroidales bacterium
GATCTCCGGTTCATTTTCCCAGCAGTCGATTACCACTCCGGCAATATTTCCGTTATGGATCGCCTTTTTGAGTGCCTGATTGTCGGTGATGCCTCCCCGTGCCGCATTGATGATAAACGGTTTTTTCTCTACCGATGTCAGGAATCGGTCATCTGCCAGATGATAGCTGTTGTGCCGGCCTGTTTTGGTCAAAGGTGTATGAAAAGTGATGATATCTGCCTCCCGTTGGATGGTTTCGATATCGGTGAAGAGTGCGGAGCCTTCCCGTTCTTCCCTTGGCGGGTCGTTGAGCAGTACCCGCATCCCCAATTTTCTGCAGGCATCTTCCACTTTGCTTCCCACATTCCCCACGCCGACTATTCCAATTGTTTTTTCTTTCAGGGAGAATTGATGTTTGTCCGCCAGATAGAGTAAGCAAGCTGTCAGATATTGCTCCACGGATGCGGCATTACAACCGGGTGCCGTACGCCATGCCACCCCATGGCTGTCGCACCATGCCGTATCAATATGGTCGAAACCGATGGTGGCGGAACAGATCAGTTTCACATTGGTGCCGGAGAGTATCTCTTCACCGAAATGGGTGACGGTACGTACAATGAGCGCATCCTTTTCTCTGATGGCTTCCCGGGTGAATTGATTCCCGGGAAGATATTCCACTTCGCCGAACTGTTCGGCAACCCCCTTCAAATAGGGGATATGTGCGTCTGCGACAATTTTCATACTATATTTAAAGTAAAGAATAAAGAATAAAGATTAATCTGTTGATTTACTGATGTGTTGATGAGTTGATTCATCATCAAATCGTTCAATCATCCTATCAGAGAGGTGCTGGTCCATTGCTTTGGCGGCCTTTCTGCCGTCGCCCATGGCAAGAATGACCGTCGCCCCTCCCCGTACGATATCCCCTCCGGCGAAGATCATCTCGTCGGCAGTCTGCATGGTGTCGCTATTGACCACGATGGTGCCCCAGGTGGTGACTTCCAACCCATCAAATGTCTGCGGAATCAATGGGTTGGGGGAGACGCCCACGCTGACGATCACTTCGTCCACTTCCAGCCAGGCTGTATCACCTTCGATTGGCACAGGACGGCGGCGTCCCGATTGGTCCGGTGTGCCTAATTCCATACGCTGCAGCAGCATCTTCTGCACGCGTCCACGCTCGTCGCCTTCGTAGCGGAGAGGGTTGTGCAGGGTGTAGAACTCGATTCCTTCCTCTTTGGCATGTTTGATCTCTTCCACGCGGGCGGGCATCTCCTCTTCGGAGCGGCGATAGATGATCATCGCCCTCTCGGCACCGAGCCGTCGTGCCGTACGCACCGCATCCATAGCGGTATTGCCACCACCCACCACCGCCACTCTCTTTCCTTTGTAGACCGGGGTGTCGCTCTCCGGATCGGCTGCCTGCATAAGGTTCACCCGGGTGAGGTATTCATTGCACGACATGACGCCTATCAGGTTTTCACCCGGTATATTCATAAAGTTGGGCAACCCGGCGCCACTTCCCACGAAAATGGCCTTAAATCCATCGGCTTTGAGATCTTCCTGTGAAATGGTCTTTCCCACAATACAGTTGGTTTCGAATTGTACCCCCATCTTTCTCAGTCCATCGATCTCGATATCCACAATATCGTTGGGCAGACGGAATTCGGGAATACCATAACGAAGCACGCCCCCCAGTTCGTGGAGCGCTTCAAAGACGGTGACATCATATCCCAGTTTTACCATATCACCGGCAAAGGCGAGACCGGCCGGTCCGGAGCCTACGACAGCGATCTTGATGCCGTTGGAGGGAGCCGTCTCAGGAATGGAGATATTGCCGCTCAACCGCTCGTAATCGGCTGCAAACCGCTCTAAATGGCCAATGGCGACCGGCTCTTTCTTTAATTTTAGCCTATAGAAACATTGGCTTTCACACTGCCGCTCCTGTGGGCATACGCGACCGCAGACAGCGGGTAGGGCACTGGTCTCTTTCAGTGTTTTGGCTGCTTCCAAGAACTCGCCCCGCTCAATGTTCTTGATAAATTTGGGAATATTGATCTCGACGGGACAGCCGCTAATGCAAGTAGGATCCACACAATCGAGGCAGCGGTGCGACTCATTGACAGCCAGCTCGACGGTCAATCCCAAGTTGACTTCGTCATAGCTGCGGCTGCGCACTACGGGATCCACTTCAGGCATCTTCCCCCTTGGAATTGAAACCCGCTCTTTGGTTTTTACCGACTTGCGAAGTGTTTCGCGCCACTCCTGTGCCCGTTCCTCTTTCAGATATTCACTCATATATTGTTATTCAAAAAAAACTCTTTTCTCTTTTTCCTTTTCTCACTTGTCATACGCTTTCAGCCGCATCAACATCTCGTCGAAATCCACCTGATGGGCATCAAATTCGGGGCCGTCGACACAAACAAACCGGGTTTGTCCACCTACCGTAACGCGGCATGCACCGCACATCCCTGTGCCGTCCACCATAATCGTATTGAGTGATGCCACGGTAGGGAGATCATATTTCTTGGTCAGTATCGACACGAACTTCATCATGATTGCCGGGCCGATGGTGACACACAGATCTACTTTCTCGCGCAGGATCACTTTCTCCACGCCGGCGGTGATCAACCCTTTCTCACCGTACGAACCATCGTCGGTCATGACAATCACTTCGTCGGAATGTTCCTTCACCTGGTTTTCAAGGATAATCAGCTCCTTCGTGCGGGCGGCAAGCACCGAAACTACCCTGTTACCCGCTGCTTTCATGGCCCTTATGATGGGCAACATAGGCGCTATGCCCACCCCGCCCGCTGCACAGACAACTGTCCCGAAATGTTCGATATGGGTAGCTTTTCCTAATGGACCCACCATGTCGGTGATATAATCTCCGGCATTGAGTGCGCATACTTTCTGCGATGACTTCCCTACATTTTGAATTACCAGGGTGATGGTGCCTTTTTTCAGATCGGCATCGGCAATGGTGTAGGGTATCCGTTCCCCCTTTTTTCCCACGCGTACGATCACGAAATGGCCTGCTTTGCGACTTTTGGCAATGAGAGGGGCTTCCACTTCAAATTTGACCACCCTGTCGGACAGGTATTCTTTCGAAACGATTTTGTTCATGCTGAGTTGGATTCTTTAATCGGAGTACAAAAATAGACTATTTTAGGGGTTTGTAAAAGTAATTGGTGTACTTTTGTAGCACTCTTGAGCTGTTTTACAGCTCTCTTCTCAGAACGATATCAATTATTTGCCCACATCTCAAGTTCAATATGAAATGAATAACAAACTACCCCTTTTCCTTCTCATTCTCTTTTTTACATCTCATTTATCGGCCAAAGAGGCCAGCAAGAAAGAGGTGCGGCTGAGTGGAAACGCCTATGTCACAGCACATCGCGATGGTGCTAAAATCGGTCGCAACGGTGTAGAGAAATGGACCGATCCCAAGAGCGAGATAAAGACCTATATCTATTTTTCGAAACCGCAAACGATACGGGTAACCGTCAATGGTACCCTGGGTGAAGGGAAATCGCGGATAAAGGTGGGTATAGGATCGCAGGGAGCGAAGTTGAGACAGAGCCAAAATATCAAACTGAATGCCGGCGAGTTTAAGGTGGAGCTGAAGCCTTTCCGCCTTGTTGAAGCGGGTTATGCAGCAATCACTTTGCAAGGTGTGTCGAAAACGGGAAGTGATTTTGGCGAAATTAAATCGTTGACCATTGAAAGTGATGATGAGAAGATGGTTTTTGTAGATGATTTTGCCGACTATTGGGGACGTCGTGGCCCTTCGGTACACCTCTCCTATACCATGCCCGAAGATAGTGTTGAATGGTTTTATAACGAAGTAACGGTTCCCCTGCACAATGATGTGATAGGGAGCTATTATATGGCAAACGGGTTTGGAGAGGGCTATTTCGGGATGCAGTGCAATTCTGAAAATGAACGGAGGGTTCTTTTTTCGGTCTGGAGCCCGTTTGAAACGCAAGATCCTACGCTTATTCCCGATAGCATGAAAATTGTGATGCTGAAGAGGGGAGAGGATGTCTATACCGGAGAATTTGGTAATGAAGGGTCGGGTGGTCAGAGCTACTTGCGTTACCCATGGAAAATAGCCAATAGCTATCGTTTTCTTACCCGGATAATTCCCGACGGTAAAGGGAATACGGTGTACACCTCCTGGTTTTATGCGCCCGAAGAGGGGCAGTGGCGGCTTATCGCTTCATTCCTTCGTCCGAAAACCAATACCTACTCCACGCGAGCACACTCTTTTCTGGAGAATTTCAATCCCGAACAGGGATATCTTACGCGGATGGTCTTTTTTGGGAATCAGTGGTTTCGTACCAAATCGGGTGAGTGGATTCCGGGAACAGAAAGCTCCTTTACTTATGATGCTACGGCAAGGGCGGGTGCCCGTATCGATTATCAGGGAGGATATGATTCATATTCAAATCGCTTTTTCCTGAAAAACTGCGGCTTCTTCCATGATGCTACCCGGTTTCATTCCAAATTTCATAAGAGAGCCGGCAATCAACCGCCGGAGATAGATTTTGACAGGCTACCTTGAAGATGATTCAGTATGCTTTGGATCGCTTATCTATAGGGTGGAACTTGAGAAGTGCAAGAATTGAATCTGATTCTGGACGCTGGTTTTTTTCTTTTACTGAAAATCACTATCTTTGTATCGGAAAAGTAAAAAAAATATTGTTATTGAGGCATTTTTGCTGCCAGAGCGTCACTTCTCTGTTGGATGACATTTTTTTTCTGCTGATTATCAGATAGTTCTTTACAATATGGGGTTGACCGGTTTTGACAGCGGGTAGAAGAGGTTTGTAAGCATGCAGTGCGTTGTCGGTTTGCACTTTAATCTCAAACGGCAAACCATTAACTGGCAATAATAATTACGCTCTTGCTGCGTGATCGAAGTATAGTAGATCAATCGCTTAATTCCGCCATTAGATGGCAGAACAAGACATCACCCGGAAGCTGTGGCTTCGAAGCATTCCGATCAGGTGGTGCAGACAAATCGGAGATAGGATAGGTGAGGCTTCGGCACCTTTCCGAAATTAAGAAGATAAGGATGGAGTATGGTGGCTTCAGTCGCGCTCCCTCCCGACAACCAAAATGAAGATAAGCATGTAGAAAGCAGATTGCTTCCTCGTTTGGACGAGGGTTCGACTCCCTCCAACTCCACAATTAACATTGATAATCAATGAATTATAAATGAAACGCACGGTTTTACGCACGATATTTTAATATACGTGCGCTTTTTTTTGAGATATTCGAAGCGGTAGCGGTTTGATCTTTTTATAATCCTCCAGTTCCCAAGATGTCTCATGTCCAAGAAACGGGATTGCAAAGGAATATATGCCTGTACCTGAAATTTGCCGTTTACACCGGCAATACTGTAATCTGGGTTACGGAGAGATGCTAATAATTTCCCGGAACCGGTGCCTATTTTTTCCCCTCTCCGTTTTACCGCCTTCAGGGAGGCTCCCTGTAATCGGATGTTTTTTTCGGCAATCAGGAGTTGTGGCCGGTAGATGTTTTCTACATCCCGATTAAGCACTTCCACCACGAATTCCGACTTTGTCATTTGCTCGGTGATCATATAATTCAACTGTTTTGAGCAAGAATAGGAGGTATTCCATTTAGGGTAAAGGACAAAAAAATCCCCGCCGGAATACCGGTGGGGCGCAAATAACTAATTGAACAGGTATCAAAGAGTAAGTATTAATATTAATATTAAGAGGGTCATTACCAGACAGGTGTAATAAACACCACGGCCAAAAGGAGAGTCCCAGTTGGTGGACACATGCTTTTTCATGTGGTACTGCATATCTACCTTTTCAAAATCGGGTTTGATGATGCCCTTTCCGTACCACATGACCCGAAAAATACCGAGAATAACGATAAAAAGAAGAATAAAGCAAATAATTAACCACATAATCGTTTGTTTTTATTTTTTACAAATGTATTGATATTTGTTATGAATTATATATGTGGCAAAGGTAATTTAATATTTAAAAAGATGTGAAAAAAGTTAACCCGGAATTATTATTCCGAGTTAACTTGAGAATTTTTGGATGATTTTGAACGTGTGGTTATACCGATCACACTAATTGCACATCGGATAGCTCAGATCCGACTTTATGTAATGCGGCTTCTATTTTTTTCATTTGAGATTCGCTTATATAATTAGTTGTTCCACTTTTGTATTGACGCAAAAGAGATGGATTAATTCCAACACGCGTAGCAAACTTGGAAATATTGATAAAATCGTAATAATCAAAGAAAGAAGCTATGTCGTATTTGTATTCAAAAGTGATCCCTTTTAACTCATCCGGAACTTCTTTGTTGTCTCCGGTGTATGAAACGATCATTTCGACTAATGAATTTTGAAAATCTTCTTTTGCTTCGATAACTGTTTTACCTTCACCAATTATGGCGTGTTTCAATTCGGGTGTGAAGATGCCAAACACACCATCCTTACCCTTTTCGATGAGAGCTATGGATCTATTCGTTTTCATACTTTTATTTTAAATAGTTATTAAACAGATGGGCTGCATTAAAGAGGCGATGTATGTACTTGAATGATGATTTTTTGATAAAAATTTTTATGAAAATCGCCGATTGCATCAAATGTGATTTGTTCTCTATTTTTGTTGTTTTCTTTCATTTTGATTGGGAGATAGGATATTAAAACCCTATCTTCTTCTTCAAATCGTGATAAAGGCCTTGTCGAACCTCTTGTGGGCCATGTCGTTCCAATTGAATTTTGAAGTCTTTATCAGGATGATAATAAATGTCGTGCTTCTTTCCACGACGTTCAAGCATCCAACCGTTCTCTTCGGCTTTCGTCCTAAGTTCACTCCATTTCATTTACCTAACTTTAAATTTCGAAACTAAATTATTTTTTCCTGAATAGGACCTTACAAAGATATAACATTATTGCAATACAACATTTTTGCTATACGTGATTTATTGTAAAATTATAATTGTTTAACTTATCCAGTTTGCAGGAGTTCAGAAACAAAAGTTTTAGAATTGTCTGGTTTTATATTTTCTCAAGTTTGGATCTTATACCTCTCGGCAAATTGTTTCATAAACTCCTCGTTGCTACATTTGCTCCCAAATTTACTGCTCTTCCGCATTGTCGTCACAAACGCTTCAGGAGAAGTGGTGGCCAGAGTGCCGCCATCTATTAATTCGTAGGTTTTCGGTTTCATCTTGTTTTCAGTTCTTCAATACTCTGTTCTCCTTTTAATAGCGGGCTTACAAGCTCAAAGGTAAGATTACCTCTCAAAGAGCTGTCGGTAACTATTTTCCAATGGTTTCTGATTGTTGTGTGGATGTGTGGTTGTGAATGACAATCTGGATAATCCTTCAAGTCTTTTGAACAAAAATAGGAGGTATGTCATTGATGCGAAAGGAAAAAAAGCCCGCCGGGATACCGGAGAGGCACAAATAACCAGTTGAACAGGTATCAATGAATGAACACCAATACTAATACTAACAGGAAAATTACCGGGAAGGTATAATAAACACTACGGCCAAAAGGGGTGTTCCAGTTGGTGGTGATATTCTTTTTCCGGTCGTAGTACATATCCACCCTTTCAAAATCGGGTTTGATGATGCCCCTGCCGTATCACATTACTCTAAAAATGGAACGAATAATGATAAAGAGGAGAATAAAACTAATGATTATGGACATAACCTTAATGTTTTTACGTTTGCGCTCAATAGGGCCAAGACCAGGGAAAATAATTCGGGAAATAATATATTTTCTGGCTGTTTTGTACTATTTTCGTCTATGGAAAAGTTCTTTGATCGTTTATATTTTTGTTTATACTACAGATGTATGTAACATTTTGGTTAACAGTAAGATAATAGAGCTTTTCTTTTTAGTATGAATAATTCAGGCTATAAGAGATATTTAGTTATGGCTCAAATATACGATAACATAAAAACAAGTTTTACCGAAGGATTAAAAGCAATAATATCAAATTCACAAGTAAAACGGGCTGATTTTTGTGTGGGTTACTTTAATCTGAGAGGGTGGGAACATATTGTTGAAGATATTGACCGACTCGAAGGTGATTTTGTTTATGAAAATGACGAAAGTGTTCACCGTACATGCAAATTATTAGTAGGGATGCAACGCCCCGGCATTGATCTGATAAAATTATACATGGATTTGAAAAATAACCGTGTGCCGGATTCTGATGAAGTCCAAAACTACTCTTCCCTTTTCAGGAAACAGCTGTTAA
>JAAYFR010000449.1 GCA_012728155.1 Bacteroidales bacterium
AGAGAAGTTAAGCCCGATGGCGCCGATGGTACTGCAGATCATGTGGGAGAGCAGGTAGCCGCCACCCTTTACAGTGAAGCCTCCGTGAGAGTTAAATCTTGCGGGGGCTTTTTCTATTTCAGATATTGCTTTATTGGATTGTTTCGTACCTCTTTTCTTTTACCCGGTTGTGGAAGAGAGATACGTTTGGATGGGACGATCCCTTTCCGTCAGAAAATCTTACGGTATGCATGGCAATAGGGCAAGCTCCCCTTATATTCATAATATTGCTGGTGATAATCCTCGGCTTTCCAGAAGGTAGAGGCCGGTTTTAGCATGGTAGCCACTCTATATCCCTTTTCGGTCAATATATCGATATAGCGTTTTGCCATGGCTTTCTCTGCCGGATCGGAATAGAAAATACATGAGAGGTATTGTGGTCCTATATCCGGCCCTTGTCCATTGGTCTGCGTGAAGTCATGCGTTTCGAAGAAAAGCTTCACCAGCTCTTCGTAGGTTGTCGCGGTAGGATCAAAAACCACCTCTGTAGTTTCCAGGTGGCCGCTATTCTTCTGGCTTACCTGTTGGTAGGTGGGGTGCTCCAGATGGCCGCCCATAAACCCTACGGAGGTCTGTTTTACACCCGGAGCCTTCATAAAGAAGTATTCGGTGCCCCAAAAACATCCCGAAGCGAAATAGGCTCTTGTGTCTCCCTCTTTTTTTGCAGGAACGAATTGCATCGAGATAGAGTTCACGCAATGGCGTGTCTGTTTCGGTGTAAATCCTTCGCCTGTGAAAACATGACCGAGGTGTGCTCCACAGTTGCTGCAGATGATCTCGGTGCGACGTCCATCCGCATCCCGCACACGTTTTACGGCACCCTTGATTTCGTCGTCGAAAGAGGGCCATCCACAATCGGACTCGAACTTATCTTCCGATCGGTAGAGTGGGGCATCACATTGCTTGCAGTAATATGTTCCGGCTATTTTGTGGTCCACATACTTACCGGTAAAAGGGCGTTCCGTCCCCTTATAAATAATCACTCTCTCCTCTTCCGGGGTCAATCTATTGTAGTTCATCACCTCATTTTTATTTTTTTGATTTGCCGAATCTCTCTGATTACCCTCTCCACAAGCAGTGGAAAGAGTGAGGGTAAACAGGAATAGCAGATAAATTCTCCTCTCTTTCATAAAATCAAAGGTAGGAACATTCCCTAAATTTCGTAACTTTGCAGACTTAAAAATCGATAAATCAAAAGTAAAAAAAAAATGGATAAGATTTTCACCACCGATCTTCCTTATAAGATAGCGGATATCTCGTTGGCCGAATTCGGAAGGAAAGAGATAGATATCGCTGAACATGAGATGCCCGGCTTAATGGCCATACGGAAGAAGTATGCATCGGAAAAGCCGCTGCAAGGTGCCCGGGTGACGGGTTCGCTGCATATGACCATCCAGACGGCGGTACTGATAGAGACCTTAGTGGAATTAGGCGCCGATGTGCGTTGGGCCAGTTGTAATATTTTCTCCACCCAGGATCATGCCGCTGCCGCCATCGCTGCTGCAGGAGTTCCCGTATTCGCCTGGAAAGGGGAGACGCTGGAAGAGTACTGGTGGTGCACCGAGATGGCTTTGCGCTTTCCCGGTGGGGAAGGACCCAACCTGATTGTAGATGACGGCGGTGATGCCTCGTTGCTGGTACATATGGGGTATCAGGCCGAGAACGATGCCTCCGTGATCGATAGGAGAGGTTCCAACCGTGAGGAGCAAGCTATCCTGGATACATTACACCGGATCCTGAAGGAGGATGGTCAACGTTGGCATAAGAGCATCGCCGGGATGAAAGGAATCTCCGAAGAGACCACCACCGGTGTGCATCGCCTGTACCAGATGATGGAGAGAGGCGAACTGTTAGTGCCGGCCATCAATGTGAACGACTCGGTGACCAAATCGAAATTCGACAATCTCTACGGTTGTCGCGAATCGCTGGCAGATGGTATCAAACGAGCTACCGACGTGATGATTGCCGGCAAGGTGGTGGTAGTGCTTGGTTATGGCGATGTAGGCAAGGGATGTGCCCATTCGATGCGCAGCTATGGTGCGCGGGTGATCGTTACCGAGATCGACCCTATCTGTGCCTTGCAGGCAGCGATGGAGGGGTTTGAAGTGACCACCATGGAGGAGGCGGTAAAAGAAGGCAATCTATTTGTCACCACTACCGGAAACCGGGATGTGATCACTATCGACCATATGCGGCAGATGAAAGACCAGGCGATCGTCTGCAATATCGGCCATTTCGACAATGAGATACAGGTGGATCGACTGGTGAATTTCCCGGGGATTCAACACCTGAACATCAAGCCGCAGGTAGATAAATATACTTTTCCCGCCGGTAATTCCCTCTTTTTATTGGCTGAGGGGCGTCTGGTGAATCTGGGTTGTGCTACCGGCCATCCCTCTTTTGTGATGAGCAACTCGTTTACCAACCAGACATTGGCGCAGATCGACCTCTGGAAGAACAATTACGCGGTTGGGGTCTATCGTTTGCCGAAGCATCTGGATGAAGAGGTGGCCAGGCTCCATCTCGAAAGGATAGGAGTGAAACTCTCCACCCTCACTCCGGAACAGGCCGATTATATCGGAGTGCCGGTAGGAGGCCCCTATAAGCCGGATCATTACCGATATTGAGAATCGATTTAAAGATTTCCCATTTTTTATCTCTTTTAAGGTTGCATAATTCAAATAAAGATTCTATCTTTGCACTCGCTTTTGCAAGAAAGCAGTTAGGGCGATTCGCTAGCTCAGCAGGTAGAGCACATCCCTTTTAAGGATGGGGTCCTGGGTTCGAGCCCCAGGCGAATCACTGAAAACAAAAGCCAAAAGGCGACAAAACTAAGACAAACCCTTCAAATTCAGAGATTTGGAGGGTTTTTTTATGCTCTTTTGTCTAGGATTAAAGTCATAAAAAAGACCTTAAATGACAAAGATTG
>JAAYFR010000450.1 GCA_012728155.1 Bacteroidales bacterium
CCCTATGATTACCATCAGGTGGAAGGTATAGAATGTAAGGGGTACGTCGGGTACCAAATCTTTCCCCGCCTCAAGGTAACCGTAACCGAAATGCGCATAATTCTCCCTGAGCACCGTCTCATGATTGGCCGCATCGGTATCCCGCCCCTCAGCCATCGCAATCTGATAATCGGCCAGCGCCTGGATTGCTTTTTCCCCACGGGCTTTGCGCTCTTCAAAAGAGAGGGCGGTAGTCCCATCCTGCAGGGTATAACCTCCATCCACAATATCCTTGACTCCCGGCACGAAAGCATTCATGTTCCTGTAGCCGAGGAACGACAAAAGTTTGGGGATCTCCAACTTGAAAATATAGGGGTTCACCTCATCATCATAACCCTGCTTGGCCGGATTCAACATGCCGATAGCCACCAGTCCGGCTCCCTCTTTCCCCTTATAGAGTCCCTCCATGGCGGCTAACTTCATCGGCTGCTTCTGTGATACATGATAAGCCGAACCGTCACCGGTGACCACCAGCATCACAAAGGCGACCAATCCTACGATACCGCCCACTTTGGCACTCTTCACGGCGAAATCGATATGCCGCTTCTTCAGCAGATACCAGGCGGAGACACCTGCCACAAAACCGGCTCCAATCGCCCAGCCGGAGAAGAGGGCGTGCAGAAATTTATTGTAGGCCACCGGAGAAAGTACCACAGCCCAGAAGTCGGTCATTTCGTTCCGCACTGTCTCGGGATTGAATTCCATGCCGATCGGGAATTGCATCCAGGCATTGGCCACCAAGATCCAAAATGCGGACAAGGTGGCACCTACAAATACCAGCCAGGTGGAAGCGAGGTGCACCCTCTTGCTCACCCTGTTCCAGCCGAAGAACATGATGGAGATGAAGGTAGCTTCCATAAAGAAAGCCACAATTCCTTCAATGGCGAGGGGAGCTCCGAAGATATCACCCACAAACCAGCTATAGTTGGACCAGTTGGTGCCGAATTGAAACTCGAGGATGATACCGGTCGCCACACCGATCGCAAAGTTGATACCGAAGATCTTTTGCCAGAACTTGGTGACTTGTTTCCATTTTTCATCTCCCGTCCGCACATAGATGCTCTCCATAAGGGCTATGATAAGTCCTAACCCCAACGTGAGCGGGACAAATATCCAGTGATAGCCGGCGGTAAGGGCAAATTGCGCCCTCGACCAGTTGACTGTTGAAATAGTTAGTAGGTCCATAGATGTCGAATATTAATCTTAATTATCTATATTACAATGCTTGATATCCATCTCATGCTTGTCCTATTCCACCTAAGGGGGGCAGGAAACCTTGATCGCTCTGCAGCCGGATTGATCCGTTCTGCTGTTCAAATTTATCGATATTGTCTTTCAACGCCATCCACAACCGTTTCGCATGTTCAGGTGTAAGGATGATCCTCGATTTCACTTTTGCCTTGGGTGCGCCCGGCACAATTCGGACAAAATCAATTACAAATTCCGAAGAGGAATGCGATATGATTGCCAGATTGGAATAGGTACCCTGCGCAATTTCGTCGCTCAATTCAATTTGTATTTCGTTGCTTTGCTTTAAATCTTCCATTGTCAATGATGCTAAGTTTAGTGGTATTTAAAAATATTTTAAAAAAATATAACACAAAGAAAAATAATTTTCTCCTCTTTTCAAAAGAAATATCGGTGAATTCTCTTTCATCGCTTCAAAATCTCCATCTCCATCCCATTTTCAGGTAAAGGCGACCCCACCCAAATGAGGCCCGATTTTGGCATAGCCCGGCTTAAAGTTGTACCCCTACAAAAATAAGGAGAAAAAAGAGATTTGCAATTCATTTCAACAGATTTATCCGGACTTCAATTTCTCTTTTCACGCTTCAATCATCATTTTTAATGACTCTTTCGAATAAATATTTCTTTCATTACAGATTATATCGTATTTTTGTGAAAGGAATTCAGATTTTTCAATCTATAATAAACAATTAAAAGAATGGTAAGTTATAAAGAACTGGGTCTTGTAAACTCAAGAGAATTGTTTAAGAAAGCAGTCGACGGCGGTTACGCTATTCCTGCATTCAACTTCAACAACATGGAACAGCTACAAGCCATCATTTCGGCTTGTGTGGAGACAAAGTCACCTGTAATCCTGCAGGTATCGAGTGGCGCCCGCAAGTACGCCAATCAAACCCTATTGCGTTATATGGCGCAAGGAGCCGTGCAATATGCAAAAGAACTGGGCTACGAGATTCCTATCGTACTTCATCTCGATCATGGCGACAGCTTTGAGCTTTGCAAGGATTGTATCGAAAGTGGCTTCTCATCTGTAATGATCGACGGCTCACATCTTCCCTACGAAGAGAATATCGCCTTGACGAAACGGGTTGTTGAGTATGCCCACCAACACGACGTGACGGTAGAAGGAGAACTCGGCGTATTGGCAGGGATCGAAGATGATGTAGAGGCCGAACACCACACCTATACCGAACCCGATGAAGTGGTAGATTTTGTGACTCGTACCGGTGTTGATTCACTGGCCATCTCGATTGGCACTTCACACGGAGCTTTCAAATTCACACCCGAACAATGCACCCGCAACGAAGAGGGCGTATTAGTTCCTCCCCCACTACGTTTCGATATCCTTGAAGAGATCGAAAAACGGATCCCCGGATTCCCGATTGTACTTCATGGTTCATCCTCTGTGCCACAGCAATATGTGAAGACCATCAATCAATATGGAGGAAAGCTGAGCGACTCGATCGGCATTCCCGAAGAGCAACTGCGTAAAGCTGCCAAGTCTGCAGTATGTAAGATCAATATCGACTCCGACGGACGTCTGGCCATGACTGCCGCCGTTCGTGAAGTATTCGCCAACAAACCGGCTGAATTCGACCCGCGTAAATACCTCGGTCCAGCCCGTGAGGAGTTGAAAAAACTCTATATGCACAAAACAGAAAGTGTATTGGGAAGTGCCGGAAAAGGATAACCCTATGGAGACACCATAGTTTAAAAAGAGGGTAAATCGGACTGATTCTACCCTCTTTTTCTATGTTATGACTACCCACTCTCTCCACCTGCCACTCTACTCTCCGGTGATTACACTCCCCTATCCGGTGATTACCGCAGCGATAATTGCGCCAATTTTTTATTGAACTCCCCCTCCTTGATCAGATCCTCCAAGGAGATATGCATCCTGTAGCGCCAATAGTGTTCGGGATTTGCAGGTATATTGATCCTCTCAGCGGCAATATCCGTGCTACGTATTGTTTCATCGATCGACAGCCAGTCCTGCAGGGGCAGAATCACCCACATAGCCGAAGAGCGGAGATGGCGCTCAATAATCTGCCGGCAGATAGCAGCATCACACTCGGCAGGTGCAGCACCTGCACGATGCAACTGCTCATTGTAATAGCGTTGCGTCAGTTGGCGGTTCTCCCCCCACCACAAACGCAGGGGCGACATATCATGAGTGGAGGTGGTACAGACGGAGAGGTAAGGCAACCTGTTCAAATCGGTGAAAGTGACCGATTGATCTTTGGGCATCCGCTCGATCTCCAAACTCAATATCTTCAGCTCCTGCATCACCGAGGGTACAGAGTCGGGAAACATACCCAAGTCCTCTCCACATACCATCATCTTTGTGGCTGAGATAAGCAGTGGCAATTTTTTCATCGCCTCTTCACGCCAGAGGGAAGTATGGCGATGATAGAAAAAAACATCGTAGAGACGGTTGAACGCCTCTTTCACATCTGGGTCGAGACAACGAAATGAGTGGGTATATTGTGCCCCAATGCGTGGATGGAAATGATGAATATCTTGCGGATCACGTACGAATAATACTTCTGTACATAATAGCATAAGCCCTTCGCAGATCGCCCTACTCTTATCATCCTCCTTATTTTCAAAGAGTTCTTTTATTTTTCTTTGGGTATTGCAGTGTGGCCTCAACTGAAACCGCTCCCATCCGGTCGGCTCCAGAAATTCACACTTCACCTCATCGGTATAATCGGCAAAAATATCCTGCAGAAACCCTTCACTGATAAATGGCTGTGCCATCCTCTCCTCATCAAAAGGGACTCCTGCCCGATTGATCTCCTCCACCCGAAAAGGGAGTGCCGGTCTAAAATACCCAAGCAATCCCTCTACAGCGTCCCACGGTATTTCCCAGATACGGAAAAAACCCAGAATATGATCGATCCGATAAGCGTCGAAATAATCCGCCATTTTGCGGAAACGACTAATCCACCAGGCATAGCCATCCGCTGCCATCCGTTGCCAGTCATAGGTAGGAAATTCCCAATTCTGGCCAGAAATCGAGAAGTTGTCGGGTGGTGCACCACTTTGGGTATCCAACCGATAGAGGTCGGGGGCTACCCACGCATCTACGCTATTTCGGTTGATACCGATCGGAATATCACCTTTCAGTGCTACCCCCTTCTCGTTGGCATATTTCTTTACTCCTGAGAATTGTTGGTGAAGGAGATATTGCAAAAAGGCCCAAAATTGAGTCGCCTCTCTTGCTTCGGCATCAGAATCGATGCTCCTCCTTAGCAGTGCTTCATTGTAATGGGCATAATCTCCCCATCTGCTGAAATCGGCACTTCCATATTTATCACGCAAATAACAATAGCAGACATAGGGAAAAAGCCAGTATCTATTTTTTTCGCGGAAGGAATGGTACTCTTCCGATGCAAGCAGCTTCTCCCCCTCCTGGAGATAGAGTTCGCGTCCATAGCGGATCTTTAACGACCATACTCTTTCATAATCGAGTTGCGGATGGCGATTCAATTCTTTGGCCTCTGCAAGGAGGGCTTGCTGTTTTCTCCTGTTTTTTAGCGGATAATCTGCATATCCCAAATAGATGGGATGGAGGGCATAGGCCGATATCGCACTGTAGGGATAAGAATCGCGCCAAGTTTTGGTAGAGGTGGTATCATTTACCGGCAGCAGCTGAATCAATTGCTGCCCGCACAGCGCTACCCAGTCGACCATCTTACGGAGATCGGCAAAATCGCCAATTCCAAAGCTCTCTTCCGTTCTCAGCGAAAAGAGCGGAATGGCCGTTCCTGTCCCCCGGTAAGTAAAATTGCGGTATTGAAAGGGCAGTGCCATCTCCACAAGCACCTTGTCACCCCGGTGGACTCTTTCAACGTTCAAAACACGGTTTTCACCCTCTTCCCAGTGGATCACATCACCACTATATTTATCTACAATTACAAACTTGTATGCACTCTTTGCAGGTAGTTTTCTTGCATCGAGTACAATTTGCCACTCACCTTCGTCGATATAGGAGAGCGGTCTGGCCAGAGTAAGATCCCATCCACCCAACTCCTCACATGCACCGCTGAGCAGTAGAATCTGATCGTTGGCCACGAAGGGGCAGATAAGGTGCAACACAACAGCCTGAGGAGAATATTTTGTAGGCGGTGGGACCGCTTCATGGCGGAAAACTGCATCGGTAAAGAGGGTGGAATAGAGGTAAGAGTGGTGTGGCTCATCCCTCCAGAAATCATTGATGATAAACTCTCGTTCTCCTTTTGTGATATGGATTTTCCGGTTGTTTTCCCACTCGCGGCGGATGGTATTCCCTTCTTTTCTGATGAAGTAGTAATAGGTGATGTCTGCGGCGTGTGCAATGTTTACCGATGCCGACCAATTGTCGCCATCGGCGATAAAGGGAATCGCCCGCTCTTCATCGAGACTTCCCAATTCGGGAGCGCTTCCGCAGAGGAAGAGTTCTTCTCCCCAAACAGTATGGTAGTTGATTGAAAATATGACGGTTGCCATAAGAGAATATCTATGCACTCATTTAACTTCATTTTTTATCCCGATTCCCATTATTCACCGGCAGGATGGCAAGAATCAGAGGAAGAGAAGAATCAGCAACTGGGCTGTAATCACCTTGAGGAACATGGTAAGCGGATAGACAGTGGCATAGCTTACTGAAGGCATATCATTCCCTGCCATTGCATTTGCATAGGACAATGCGGGAGGGTCCGTCATACTTCCGGCAAGCAACCCCATCAAGGTGAAATAGTTCAGCTTACACATCTTCCTGCCAACAGTTCCGATTATGAGCAAGGGAACCACAGTGATGATCACCCCATAGCCAATCCATTTATATCCACCGTTGACTACCGTCTCCACAAAATTTTCACCGGCGGCAAGTCCCACACAGGCAAGGAAAAGGGCAATACCTATTTCTCTCAGCATCAGGTTGGCGCTCATGGTGGTATAGGTGACAAGCTTGTACTTGGGACCGAATTTACTGATCAGGATAGCCACAATAAGCGGTCCGCCGGCCAGTCCCAACTTCACCGGTTGGGGAATCCCTGGAATCATGAAGGGAATACTTCCCACCAGAACACCCAATGCAATACCTATGAAAATTGTGATTAGATTCGGTTCCCTCAGGCGTTTCAATGAGTTCCCAAGGAATCTCTCCACATTGGCAATGGCCTCTTCGGAGCCCACCACGGTCACCCGGTCGCCTAATTGCAGTTGCAGCCGGGAGTCGGCAATCAGGTCAACCCCCGCACGGTTCACCCGGGTAATGTTGATACCGAACATATTCCTCAATTTCAAGCTGCCCAAAGAGCGTCCGTTGATCTCCGATTTGGTGATCGATATCCTTCTTGAGACCAGTTGAGAGTCCAGTTTATTCCATTCACTCCTGTCCATATCGATACGTTGTCCGATAAGCGCTTCAATCACTTCGATATTTTTCAAGTTGGAAACCACCAATATTTTGTCGTTTTCCTCGAGAACTGTCTTTGTTTGAGGAACATCCAGCAGGCCTGTTTTTGCGTTTAACACTCTTGATATGACAAACTCCTTATCGATTAGCCGCTTTAAATCATGGATATTTTTTCCGAAGATAGAGGGATTGATCACCTGTAGAGAATACATATGCGCTTCCGTCATCTTGGAGGCATCACTTTTGTCCAAGGCGATGCTCTCTTTGGCAAAATCAATCTTGAAGAGATATCTGAAGAGGAGGATAGTCATAATAATCCCTACCACCCCCAACGGATAGGCCACCGCATAGGCCGTAGCGATGGTGGGATCGGTACTCCCCATCACATCGGTATAGGTTTGCTGTGCGGCCCCCAATCCCGGCGTATTGGTAACTGCTCCCGACAATATACCCACCATTGTGGCGATGGGCAATCCGGTGATTAAATGGATGATATAGGTGACAAGCACCCCCAGCAGCACCACGCCGGATGCCAATATATTGAGGGTGATTCCTCCCTGTTTAAACGATGCAAAGAAACTGGGTCCCACCTGCATCCCGATGGAGTAAATAAACAGGATCAATCCAAACTCCTTCAGGAAATGGAGTACCTCCTCATTGATCTGCAAGCCAATATGTCCAAGAAATATCCCGAAAAAGAGTATCCATGTCGTTCCGAGCGAAATACCGAAAATCTTTATCTTTCCCAACAACAACCCAATCGAGATCACCAGTGCCATCACAAGTATCGAATGTGCAATACCCGTTCCGGTAATTAATTCTATCAACCACTCCATCTTCACTATAATAACCTAAAAAACATTCTATTCATCGATCTTAAAAATCAATGCAAAAGTAGTGCTTATTTCATTGATAACAAAATGTAACCGCCACCCGGGTCTACACCTCCCGATTGGATTCACAGTTGAAATTTTCCTCTCTCTTCTGCATGATGATGATACAAAAGAAAGAACAAAGCCAATTTAGTGGATGGCGTCACCAAAAAATGTAAAAATCATTTTGTTTTAGAGAGTCATTTGTTTATTTGTGTTACAAATGGGGTTGATTCTGCCGATAAAAATCGGAACTTATCTTTTTTTATCCTATTTTTATCCACTTAAAAGGTGACCATTTTTTTCGTGACAAGATAATTCAAGTAAACTCAGATATTACACGTAGACTACATCATAATGAAAAGAGCTATATTTTTTATCATCTTACTGACCGCCTCCTTTCCACTCTTTCTTTCATATGGACAGGAGAACAAGACGGAGGAGCTGATTCAGGAGGGGGTGGAGTTGCACGATGCAGGTAAATTCAAAGAAGCAATTGAGAAATATACCGAAGCGCTCAAAATTGATCCCAAATCGGTGCTCGCAACGTATGAGTTGTCGTTATCCTACCTCGCCTTACAGGATTATCAAAATGCAGCTGATTTCAGTACTGCGGTAATCAACTCCGGCAACAGACAACTCTCCGTCGGTGCATATGCGGTAAAAGGTGAGGCATTGGCCGGGATGGACAAGGTTGACGAGGCGATCTCCCTCCTTCAGGAAGGGTTGCTTAAAAATGAGGATGAGTACCTGTTGCATTTCAATCTGGCCTTGAATTATTATAAAAAGGGAGATAATGAAAGAACACTCACCCACATACATAGGGCAATCGACTTGGAGAAATCAGATAGCGGCGCATTTTTACTGAATGCTTATGCACTAAATGATAGCGGATTATGGGTACAAAGTTTGCTGTCGTTCCAGATGTTTCTCTTACTCGAACCGGACAGTAAACGATCGAAGAGTGCGTTTGCAGAGATGTTGCATATCATGCGTATCAAAACGGATGAAGCACCTTTAGAAAGATCGTTTATCCAGCAACAGATGATGCGCAACAATCCCGATACCATACCGAAAGCCGATGAGATTCCACCTCTGACTGTAGAGGAGGGGCTGAACCGTGCGCTGGTCTACCATGCAATTACCGCCACACTCGATTCATTGAAATACTCCTCTGACGAGATAGATGAGTTTCTCCTCTTCAAGAGTGTCAACAAGGAGATCATGAATCTGCTTATCCAAGAGAGTAAAGGGGCAAAAGAGGGCGTTTTCTGGACTTTCTACATTCCCTTCTTCACTCATATTTCGGAGTCCTGTTACTATGATACTTTTTGCCGCTATATCAGTGTCTCTTACTTTCCCGAATCCTTGGAGTGGTGGCAACAAAATCCCGGCAATGCGGTCGATTTCGTGATTTGGTTTGAAAAAGGAGATGAGGAGTAATATGGAAGTCAATAAAAATCGTTTACCTTTGCATTGAATCCCATATATCAAGGAAATGAACAACGAGGAACAGTTGCTGGAAGAGTTGCGTGATCCGCAAACAAGCAGGAATGGATTTGCCAAGCTTGTTTCCGAATATAGCGAGAGGCTCTACTGGCAAATTCGAAAGATGGTACTATCGCATGACGATGCCAACGACATCTTACAAGATGTATTCGTCAAAGCCTGGATAAATCTCGAGAACTTCAGGGGTGAGGCCAAACTCACCACCTGGCTCTATCGCATTGCCATCAATGAAAGTATTACCTTCCTCAACAAAAAACGGATACAAAATCATGTCGCCCTCGATGATGGCGATTCATTTCTGCTGAACACATTGGAGAGCGACCCCTATTTCGATGGCGACGCAGCACAAGCACTTCTTCAGCGAGCCATCCTCTCCCTTCCCGAGAAGCAACGTCTTGTCTTTCAGATGAAATATTCCGAAGAGATGAAATACGAAGATATCTCCGATATATTGGGAACATCGGTAGGGGCACTCAAAGCATCCTACCATCATGCGGTAAAAAAAATTGAGAGGTTTTTGCATGAACCCCATTAAACTTTTACCGTTTCTTCAAGTCTATTCAACAGAGCCGCGCAAAAACTGAAGGTATGGATACAAAAATTAACAAATTAAAAGCGATAGATAAGACTACGAACCCTTTTAAGGTCCCCGATAATTATTTCGCCCAATTCAATGAAGAGATAATGAATCGTCTGCCGGAGAAAGAGATAGTAGTTCCTGAGCCTGTCTCCATATGGGACAAAGTCAAGCCATGGGTCTATCTGGCTGCCATGTTCGTCGGC
>JAAYFR010000451.1 GCA_012728155.1 Bacteroidales bacterium
TTCCTCACGATCCCTCATCGGGAGCGGGTTGGTGACGAAGTCGACAACCTTAGCGGAGCAAACTGAAGGTTTGCGAGACCGTTCGGGCAAATCCTTTCGCCGCCCCAGCGGCTCATTTTGTTTATGGTCTGGTGTTTTTTTTCAATTTCTGTAACCCACCTCTCTCACTGACATACCCCTTTTTCAGCGATCCCGGGGCATTATCGCACCGCGCGGTTAGGGGTATATATATTCTAAGATCGAATCTAGTTAGTGAGGACAGGAGTACTGCCTTGTGACTCTCCTGCCCGAACGATCTGCACGGGTTTGTAACATTTTCCGTGTAGGCCGAAAGCTGTTTCCAATCTGGTTTCAATGTTTACTGTCACGCCCCTTCCCCTAAAATTCGGGGGGGGAAGGGGTATCTTTTTTTCTGGGTGTGTACTTTGATTTCGTGTATTGTTGGAAGACCTGCTTGAATTCTAAAGTGGTCAAATTTGACCACTTTAAAATCAGGGTTGTTAAGGAGTTGGCTGGATGTGGATGTATGAGAATAAGCCAACCGCGAACCGCAAATCAGAGATTTGCTCTCCGGCTCGCTTCGCTCACAAACCTTCGGTTTACTCACCGACTCGGGTCTATGACCCTCGCTTCCTCGCTTGAATCGGCGCGAATATCTACAAAATAAGGGTGTTGGTTGGTCACCGGACACATGAGATAAAGCCAACCGCGAATCGGCGCTAATCCCGCCCTTCGGGCTCCCAGAATCGGATTTGCTCTTCCTCACTTGAACTCGGCGGGCCTAATCGTCCCACCGGTTCATCCCTCATCGGGAACGTTCGGGCAAATCCTTTCGCCGCCCCAGCGGCTCCTTTTGTTTATCGGTATCAATTCTTTATTTTCCAATAGGTGATGGATCTTTAGATGTTTTTCTTAAATTTAAAAAAGCGCCCTATTCTTTCGATACATTCAAGGTGAACCCATACATATTGATTGATATTCTATGTCTTTTTCTGACACGCGTTTTTTCACGAATGAGGGCGGATCTACCCTTCTTGATCGTTTTAACAAACTTACCAAAGACGCACAATTTTTTGATTGTCTTGTCGGGTATTTTTATGCAAGTGGGTTTGCTGCTTTATCCAAATCTCTAGAAAAAACAGAAAAAATCCGTGTTCTTATCGGGCTTTCGACCGATAAGGAAACTTATGACTATATTCAAGAAGCAAAATCTGGTGAAGACACAAAAATCGAACTCCTCTCCCACAGGCAGGTAAATGAGCATTATAAACACTCTGTTCGTGATGAGATGGAAAAGTCCGATGATACATATGATGTGGAAACAGGAGTTAGATTATTTATAGAGTGGATACGGTCAGGAAAACTAAAGATCAGGGTTTATCGATCTGCAAAAATACATGCTAAATTGTAAATAATGAGTTATCCTGAAGGATCTGTAGATGATGGACGAGTTATTACTGGATCGAGTAATTTTTCCAAATCAGGACTTGTTAATAATCTTGAATTTAATGTGGAATTGAAAGACAGGGGAGATTATGACTTTGCTTCTAAGAAATTTGAGGAGCTCTGGATGGATGCAGTTGATGTTTCTGAAGATTATGTTGCCACAATTCAAAACGATACTTGGCTTTCTAATAACATCTCTCCTTACGAGCTTTATCTTAAATTCCTGTATGAATATCTTAAGGAACAGATCAATCAAGACATGGATCGGCAAGATATTTATTTGCCTGATGGTTATATGGACCTCCAATATCAGAAGGATGCGGTCACAGATGCAATGCAGAAGTTGCTGGAATATGGAGGAGTATTCATTTCAGACGTGGTTGGTCTTGGTAAAACCTATATCACCGCTATGCTTCTTCGTGCCCTGAATTCCCGTGCCCTCGTTCTTGCACCGCCGATTCTTGTAGATAGGAATAATCCTGGTTCTTGGCCGAGGGTATTAGAAGAATTTAGAGTCCCGAATTTTTATTGTGAATCTGTTGGGAAACTGGATCAGATTCCTAAAAAAACTGATATCAGCAAATATGAATATGTTGTTATCGATGAGTCACACAAGTTCCGGAATGAAAACAATCAGATGTATGATGATTTGTATAAGCTCTGCGTTGGTAAAAAAGTCATTCTCGTAACCGCAACTCCATTAAACAATTCTCCAGCGGATATTCTCTCTCAAATCAAATTATTTCAACCCGCTCATGCATCTACACTTCCAAATCCGGAAACACGTGACTTGGAAGCATATTTCTCTAAACTTCAGAGCAAACTGCATGGTCTGGATAGACAGACGGACAAAAAAGAATACCTGCGTGTCGTTCGGGAGAATGCAGAAAAAATCAGAAAAGATATTTTACAATATTTGATGGTTCGAAGAACACGAGCAAGTATTGCCAAATATTATACTGAGGATCTGGAAAAACGAGGTCTTCATTTCCCAGAAGTGGCGGATCCTTCTGCCTTATGTTACAATTTTGATGAGAATACGGATGATATTTTCAATCGCACTATCGAACGGATCGTTAAAGAATTTAGGTATGCAAGATACAAACCCCTTTTGTATCTTATAAATCTTGACATCCAGTTGGAAAGTGGGCAAAAGAACATGGTCACCTTCATGCGTGTAATGCTTTTAAAGCGGCTTGAAAGAAGTTTTTATGCATTTAATAAATCATTGGATCGGATGATCGGCTCATATGAAAAATTCATTGGGATGTATCGAAGCGGAGTTGTTTATACCAACGACGGTTCAGTCAAAAATCTGATGACCCTATTAGAGGATGATAATTTTGATAAGATAGACAGTCTAATCACCGAGGGGCGTGTTCAGCCACATAACACGGATGAATTTGTACCTGAGTTCCTTCCAGATCTAGAACATGATCTGCAAGTTCTTCAGGAATTGAAAGCCGAGTGGAGCAGAGTTAAAGGCGATCCAAAACTCGAGAAATTTATTAAGACCATGCGAAGTGACCAAAATCTGAAAGATAAGAAGGTCCTGATATTTACTGAGGCAAAAGAAACAGCAGATTATCTGACTGTTGAGCTTGAGAAAACGTTTGGATCGATCGTTCTTTCAATCAATGGTTCATCCAAAAGTAATGTCAGGCAGCAGGTTATTGACAATTTTGATGGGAAAGTAGCGCTAGAAAATCAGGCAGATGATTTTCGTATCCTTGTTACAACCGAGGTCATGTCTGAAGGTGTGAACCTTCACCGTTCTAATGTTGTGGTGAATTATGACATTCCTTGGAATCCAACACGAATGATCCAGCGTGTTGGGCGTATCAATCGTGTGGATACCAAGTTTGACTGGATATATATCTACAACTTCTTCCCTGCCGGACCAATTAATGATAATATCGGGCTTGAGGAGCTTGCGATCGCAAAAATCGAGGCATTTATTGAGATGCTTGGAAATGATGCAAAGCTGCTTACTGATGAAGAGATCAAATCTCATGATCTATTCCGAAAACTGAAAAGTGCAAAAACCATTACTGGAGAAGATGAAGAAGAGGATCCGGAACTTAAATACTTGGCTTTGTTGAGGAAGATTCGCGATGATGATATCGAACTATTTAAAAAGATCAAATCTCTCCCAAAGAAAGCCCGTGTTGCAAGAAAAGGTGATGAGGCTTCTTTGATCACCTTTTTCAGAAGGGGGAAGGTCCGAAAGATTTTCCAATGCAGAAATACGAGTCCTATTGAATTGGATTTTGCATCTGCAGCAAAATTATTGGAAGCACAACCTAGTGAAAAGGGAGGGCACCTTCCAATGGAGATGTTTGAAGACCTTGGACGAAATAAAGAGGCGTTTAACAATGTATTCTTAGCAGAACTTGCAGAAGGGGGTGCAAAACAGGGAACTGCTGCTAAACTTAGAGCACAAGTCTCAGCTCTTCGCAGTCATATGGAGGGATTTACGGACGACGAAATAGAGTATGTCGATGATGTTTTGAATGCTCTTGATATCGGAACTATATCTAAAAAGACGACGAATAAGACGTATATAGAGATAAAAACAGATGTGCCGGATGGAATGTCAGTTTATCGATGGACATTTATGAAGTTAAAAAAGAATATCGATTATTCCATGATTCAACGAGGGAAAGTGGTCTCAGCTGAACCTACTGGAATAAAAGAGGTCATTCTTTCAGAATATTTTGGGGTGTAAATTACTATGGATCAGAAACAAGCAGAAACGTTAGTTAAGACTACATTTAATCAGCGATATGATGAAAAACGGTTTATCAGTTTTATAAATGAGTTACTGAATGGAGCCGGCGATTTTCGTCCCCACGTTTTAGGTGGAAGCACTATCTCGCAAGGTCCGTTTAAAGAATATATTCAGAGTTATCAGTATTTTGGTCGCTATACAGATGCAAACAAGAATGATATTCTGATTATTTCTGTATGGCTGAGACGTAATTTATCCCGTGATAGGGCACGGGTGATGCAAAGAAACTTTGCTGCTGATTTTATTAGTGGTAAAATTGATAAAATTACTCCAGGAATGGCTGCTCTTGTTGCATTCTATGGAGATGATCCTGACGACTGGCGGTTGTCTTTTGTTAAAGTTGACACAGAACTTGTGTGTAATGAGAAAGAAGTCTGTATCACCAAAACGCTATCTCCGGCAAAAAGGTCGTCATTTTTAGTTGGGCTTCACGAACCAAGTCACACTTGTATGAAGAGATTTTGTCCTCTAATTCTGGAGACAAAGGAACAACCGACTCTTTCTCAGTTGGAAGAAATATTTCACGTGGAAGCCGTAACAAGGCTATTCTTTAATGAATATCTGGCTTGTTATACTAAACTCACCGCCTCACTTCAGAAAATTATAAATTCTGACAAAGTGGTTCATGATGAATTTGAAAATAAAAACATTGAAGCATCCGAGTTCTCTAAGAAACTGATGGGTCAGATTGTATTCTTATATTTCCTGCAGAAAAAAGGATGGCTTGGTGTAAAACAGGATAAAGAGTGGGGCACGGGTCCAAAAGATTTCATGAAACAACTCTTTGAAGGAAAAATTGTTCCATATGATAATTTCTTTGATGATATCCTGGAACCGTTATTTTATGAGGCTCTTGCACAGAAACGAGATTCCGATTACTATTCCAGATTTGGATTGAGGATCCCCTTCTTAAATGGTGGTTTATTTGAACCGATGAAGGGATATAACTGGGTCAAAACAAACATTCGCCTTGAAAATAAAATATTCAAGCAGATCATTCTGGATACATTCGAGAGATATAATTTCACCATCAAAGAGGATGAACCACTTGAGCGGGAAGTTGCAGTCGATCCAGAAATGCTTGGAAAAGTATTTGAAAGTCTGCTGAACATTACGGAGAGAAAGTCAAAGGGGGCGTTTTACACTCCCAGATTTATTGTGCATTATATATGCCAGAAGTCATTAATCGGTTATTTGTCGAAACACGTCCCAATCCCATTAGCAGATATTGAAACATTGATCCAGAAGGGAGATGAGTTCTATGCATCAACTCTTCAACAAACTAAATATTCATTTAATAAGGACCCAAATATTCAAATTCTACCCCAAAGCATCTCAGAACATGCTCTGGAACTTGATGATTTATTGAAGAATATAAAAGTTGCTGATCCCGCAGTTGGATCGGGTGCGTTTCCCGTCGGGATGATGAATGAGATCGTAAAAGCAAGAAA
>JAAYFR010000452.1 GCA_012728155.1 Bacteroidales bacterium
CTTCTTGCGCAGATACGAAAATTAGATCCCAACGAATTATAAATAGGAATAATAGTATGAAGAACCAATCCGATATTAGCGATTTACATATCCGGCAATTGAGTGATCCTGATGTGATTGTCCCTGATCCCTCTCTCTCTGCCTTACAAAAACTGTGGGCAGTTGAAAACCCTTTTGATTGGCAGGGTACCGAAGATATTTTTGTGGAGGCGGTTCGCCAATGCACTCTATATCACTATAAGAAAAATGTTTTTTTTAAAACATGGTTGGACAACAATCACTTTAATCCCGAAGAGATAAGAGATATAAAGGATATCGAACGAATACCATTTATTCATGCTAATTTTTACAAGACACATACGGTAAAGACCGCTAAAGATGAAGATATTGTTTTGCACCTGACCTCCTCCGGAACGACCGGGCAGAAGAGCCAGATGTTTTACGACGACTGGACTATCTTCACTTCGGATAAGTCAGCCGATACGCAATTCGATTACTATGGTTGGATCACTGAAGAGCCGACCAATTTTTTGCTCTACTCTTACGAACCGGCGCCAAATGTGAATGTGGGAACTTTGCGTACGCGGCAGATGATGCGCCGTTACGCTCAAGAGAAGGGGTTGGTTTATGCCCTGAAATTTACCGGGAGTGGTCATGAGTTTGATCTATTTGGTTGTATCGAGGCGTTGTTGCGTTTCGAAAAAGAAGGACTTCCCGTACGATTGCTCGGCTTTCCGGCTTTTTTATACTTTACCCTGGAGCGTATGCGGGAGATTGGTTATCCGCCTCTGAAGCTCAACCCCAAATCGTTGGTGATGATGGGCGGAGGCTGGAAAGGATTTGCCGATAAACAGCTTAGCGCCGCAGAGTTTCGTACCTATATAAATGAGCGGTTGGGATTGCCCGAAACCTGTTGTCACGAAAGCTACGGTGCAGTTGAACATGGAGTGGCTTATATCGATTGCCCCAATCACCATTTCCATGTTCCGATCTATAGCCGTGCCCTTATTCGCGATGTACGCACCTTGGAGATTCTGCCTTTCGGTGAGCCCGGTTTTTTGAATGTAATCTCCCCTATGAATACAGCGGTGCCGGTAATCAGTCTTTTATTGGGCGACTTAGTGGTTATGCATGATGGTAAAGAGTGTGGCTGCGGAGTGGAGACTCCCTATTTCGAGATACAAGGCAGGGCAGGAACCAGCAAAAACAAAAGTTGCGCCATTGCTGCCTCCGAATTACTGAAGAAAAAATAAGAAGGCTATGATACAACATATTTGGCAAGGAAACTTTATTGAAGATAGAGATATTGAGAAGAAAATAGCAGGTTTGTCGGATGAGATTGCCGAAACTCTCAATGAGACATTGAACACTTCCGACTTGTTGGATGCATGTGACCTCCTCTCACAGAGTCTTCGGAAAAACGAATATCCGGAATTGGGGCAAGCACTTCTTGCTGATGGGGTATCCAATCCACAGGAGGTGCTGATTAATCTGGCTGACTTTCTGATGCGTCCCGCGCTGGAGAAAAAATTGATAGCCGAATTGGGAACAACCGATCCCTTTCTTATTCATCGCGTGGATTATAGAGAGGAGCACTATGAAACCTGGAGCCCAATGGGTGTATTGGTGCATATCACGGCAGGCAACTCTCCGGTGGTGGCACCTATGGCTGCTGTCGAGGGTCTGCTGAGCGGAAATATCAACATCATAAAAGTGGCAAGCAACGTGGGCGCTTTCCCTGCACAATTTTTGCATCTATTGGGGAAACATGCCAATATTGGAAAGTTTATCTACATGCTGCGGATCTCCTCAAAGCAATCCGATATCATGCAGCAGATCATCAACATGGCCGATTGCGTAAGCGCCTGGGGTGGAGAGGAGGCTATTAGAGCAATCCGCGCGATGACTCCGCAAGGTATTCCCGTAGTCACCTGGGGCCATAAGATCAGTTTTGCCTATATCACAGCTGGCTCTATAAATGGAGAGACCATCGATGGGTTGGTGCATAGCATATGTCGCAATGAGCAACAATCTTGCTCTAGTCCGCAATGTGTATTGATCGATACCGACAATCCGGAGGAGGTGCATCGTTTCGGCAGGATGCTGGCTGAAGGGTTGGAGCGAGCACGGGAAAAATATCCGCCACAGGCACCGGATATGTCGCAAGCTGCCGAGATCACAGCTGTTACACAACTCTACCGCACCGAACTCTGTTTTAAAAAGGGTGAAGTGATTGAAGCGGAAGATCATCTCTATAGAATTTTGATCAGTGATGAAGCCATCTTTATGCCCTCACCACTCTATCGTACTATTTGGGTCTCACCCTTACCACACCAAAAACTTGTAGCTACCTTGCGCTCTATGCGACAATATTTGCAAACGGCAGGATTGGCTTGTGAGATGAAAGATCTCAATAGGCTTACACATCTGCTCTATCGCTCCGGTGTAACCCGGGTTACACCAATCCAATCGATGAGTGCAAGTTATACAGGTGAGCCACATGACGGTATCTTTGCCCTACCGAGGTTTGTAAAACGGGTTTCGTTCCGTACCGAACTTCCGATGCATGGTATCAATACATTCTTCGAACTGGATGAGCATAAACAGATCTCATTTGTGGGTGAACCTATCCAACAAAAAGCTGACTATCCTCCCATTCCGGAAGAGGGTACACGCATTTTGATGAAAAGTGGCGGTACCACCGGTGAACCGGTCTACTGTAGCTATACGCAAAACGACTATATGAACTATATAGTGAAGTGTGGAGCACAAGCGCTTCTTGCTGTCGGTCTTGATCCAAAGAATGATGTTACTGCCGATCTGTTAAAAGCAGGAAATCTCTATGGAGGGCTGAACTGTTTTATCTCAATTTTCGATGAACTGAAAGCGCCCCATTTGAATATCAGTGGATTGGATGATTATCAGTTGGTTGCTAAATATATTATTAAGGGGAAAGGGAATGTGTTGTTGGGTGCTCCAAGCTATATCATCCGGCTTTTGAAAGAGAACGAAGATCTATTTAAGGCTTACGGCAAAATCAATAAGGTTTTCTACGGAGGGGAGTCCATCTCTACCGGACAGATTGAGTACCTGAAAGAGACTTTCGGTATCACCATTGTACGTTCGATGCTCTACGGATCGAAC
>JAAYFR010000453.1 GCA_012728155.1 Bacteroidales bacterium
ATCTTATTCCCACATTCACCCCAAATATCAATGGGTTATCAGTACGGGCGCTCATCGGTTGATTGTTCTTGAAATAATAGACAATCCTTGGTTCTCCAAACAGGCTCAGATGATCCCGCAACCGATAGCTAAAACCGGCACCACCCTGTGCGGAGAATTGTAATCCGTCGATGCGACCACCTCTCTTGGCATGGTACACAATATCACCATTATGTTCTATCTCCTGCTTGTACACAGAATATACTCCTTTTTCAATGCTGGCTCCACCCAACAGATAGATATTCCATGCATCATTTTGCCATACGGTATACCTCAGGTTCACCGGTATGCCTATATAATGCTGTTGCAATGTACCGCGATAGATGAAGTTATCACTCCGTTTGAAACGTGAAAACAGGTAAGTATAGGAAAATCCGGTTTCCAGACCGAGATTTTCAGCGACCGGAAAATTGGC
This sequence comes from Bacteroidales bacterium, assembly GCA_012728155.1. Taxonomy (GTDB): domain Bacteria; phylum Bacteroidota; class Bacteroidia; order Bacteroidales; family Dysgonomonadaceae; genus Proteiniphilum. The sequence continues at coordinate 455 of JAAYFR010000453.1, forward strand.
AGTCAGGCTGAATGAGACAGGGGGACGGTGTACCACATCGGTATAATCATCGGGACTCAGCAAGTTATACTTACCCCCCGAACTTAAGTCACCTCCACCACCATACTCTCCACCCGGAAGAGATCCTTTGTCCGGCGAAGAGTCCGCATAAAGATAATCCGCTGAGAAAAAATCCGGAAGAGCACCACCGCTACCCAACGAAGCGATTAGCGATTGCTCTTCTCGATGCTCCTGACCAGAAGTAGTGAAACGGTTTTCTGCCAGCAATTCATCCTTCGGAAGCACTTTATCTTCCTGTTTAACAGGCTCTTCCGACTTTGAAATATTTTCCAGGGCGTTGAGTTCTCCCGGTTCAGCGACCTCCACCTCTTTATCCTCTTCCGGATTTATCTTCCCTTCCATTTCTAAAGACTCCCTGGGATTCACTGTTGCCACCAATTCCATGGCTTCCTCCTGATTAGACTTTTTCCTCCGGCTTCCTGAATCCGGAATTCGCTGCGATTCCAGAATTTCTGTCACCCTTCCGGTTTCTTTCTCCAACTCTGTAGTTCTATCGGTTTTATTGATATCCGAATATCTTACCTCATCCTTGATTCCCCTCGACTTATCATTCGACCCGTCAACCAGAAGAAGTAATAGCAATGCCACAGCCGCCACACCGGCTGTGATCCAACGCAGGTACATCGGCATACTCCTTCTTTGCGGGAGAAACCTATCGCTCAACGAGTCCCATATCTCTGAATCGACAGGCATCCGGTGCTCTCGCAACTTCTCTCCGATTTTCCTCGAAAAGTCATCCGGCTTATCTATGTATTGATCCTCTGACTGCATTTTTGCTACCTGTTATCTATGATCCATTAACTCTTTGACACTCTTCTGCAATGATTGCCTTGCCCTGAAAAAGAAAGAGCGTGATGTACTTTCGGCTATATTCAGTAATGCGGCTATTTCCCGATGACTAAAACCTTCCACTGCAAAGAGATTAAAAACTATTCGGTGAGCATCAGGGAGTTCGTCGATACATTCAATTAATTCATCTGCTGTAATATTGATATCTGTCACGTCGGGAGCAGTTGCAGGATATTCTATCTGCACATCCATTAAAAGTTCCTTTTGCTTCAACCGATTCTTCTTCCGAATATAATCAAGCGAGGTATTCACGAAAATTCTCCTTATCCAGCCGCCAAAAGAACCCCTCCCCGAATATTGCTCAATCTCCACAAAAATTTTCAGAAAACCTTCCTGCAACACCTCTTTGGCATCTTCCACATCGGAGACATACCGCCTGCAAAGCGCCATCATGGAAGGAGCATACTGATCGTACACCTCTTTTCTCGCCCACAATTTACCTTGCTTACAAGCAAGTATCAATCGCTGTTCCGACATAGAGTTTCCCTGTTTATTATAATGACGTTCACTGAATACAAAACGTTGCAGTGGCAGGATGAATTCTCGATTAATATTTAAAAATGACGATAAATAGAAGAGATAGATTAAGATTGAATGAGAAGGCAACAATTGAGGAAGGTTGATATTTGAATAGAAAAAATAGAGCCGAGAATCGAAACAATTCATACGAAATTGTTTTCGTTCTTGACTCTAAAATCTTGATTCTATTCAGAAATTACTCGCTTCCCTTGCTATAATTGGGCGCCTCACGGGTAATCATCACTCCGTGGGGATGGCTTTCGGTATAACCTGCAGCAGAAATACGGGTGAATTTTGCCTCATGCAACTTCCCAATATTCGCTGCTCCACAGTAACCCATACCGGAACGGAGACCGCCCACCATCTGATAAATCACCTCCTGTAATGTACCTTTGAACGGCACACGTGCTTCAATTCCCTCGGGAACAAGCTTTTTGATATCATCTTCCACATCCTGGAAATAACGGTCTTTCGAGCCCTGCTGCATCGCAGAGAGCGACCCCATCCCCCGGTAAGATTTAAATTTACGCCCGTTAAAAATAATAGTCTCACCCGGCGACTCTTCGGTACCGGCAAGCAATGAGCCCATCATCACCGACGAACCTCCTGCCGCCAACGCTTTTACGATATCGCCCGAATAGCGCAATCCCCCATCGGCAATCACGGGAATACCCGTACCCTTCAACGCATTGGCCACTTCATAGATGGCCGACAACTGGGGTACACCTACTCCGGCAATCACACGGGTGGTACAAATCGATCCGGGACCGATCCCCACCTTTATCCCATCGGCACCGGCATCAACTAAGAAGCGTGCCGCATCGGCCGTAGCAATATTACCTACCACCACATCAATTTCAGGGAAGGTCCTCTTTACCAACTTCAACATCTCCCCCACCCCTTTAGAATGGCCATGTGCGGTATCGATCACGATCGCATCCACACCCGCTTCAATCAGGGCGGTCGCCCGTTCAATTGAATCGTGTGTCACACCGATCCCCGCGGCCACTCGCAACCGACCCTGCTCATCTTTACAGGCAAACGGCTTATCTTTTGCTTTGGTGATATCCTTATAGGTGATCAAACCAATCAACCTGTTGTCGGAATCCACCACCGGCAATTTTTCAATTTTGTACTGTTGCAGGATCTCTGCAGCATCCTCCAAATTAGTCGTCTGGCGAGTGGTGACCAAATTCTCCTTTGTCATCACTTCACCGATCTGTTTCTCCATTGATTTCTCAAATCGAAGATCGCGATTGGTAACGATACCTACCAGCCTATTCTCAGTGTCCACCACAGGAATTCCACCGATTTTAAATTCGGACATCATCCCCAACGCGTCGGACACTTTTTTGTCGGGTGTAATGCTGATGGGATTCAGAATCATACCGTTCTCAGCACGTTTCACCGCCCGCACCTGCTTGGCCTGCTGTTCAATGCTCATATTCTTATGAATCACACCAATTCCCCCCTCACGAGCAATGGCGATGGCCATGGTCGTTTCGGTCACCGTATCCATGGCAGCCGACACCATAGGAATATTAAGCGATATATTTCTGGAAAACTGCGTAGAGAGATCTACATATTTGGGGAGCACCTCTGAATAGGCAGGCACCAGCAGAAGGTCGTCAAATGTTAACCCTTCCATGATAATTTTATCTGCAATAAATGACATAAGCTTTCACTTTAATTTTTATTGCATACAAAAGTAGATGTTTTTTTACAAATTACACCGATTGAGGATGTTAATTTTAATGATATCCTTATGATTGCAGCTAAAATGGGGAGTAATACTATATTATGCCCCATTTCAGTTGGAATCAGATACGATAAAAAAAACGAAAAATAATATTACGCCAAAATATCGAACTTTTTAAATATTTTCTGGATATGTTCGATTGAGTAGTCTATTTGCTCTTTGGTATGCGTTGCCATCAGTGAGTAACGGATAAGGGTATCTCCCGTCGATACTGCCGGCGACACCACCGGATTGACAAAGATTCCCTCTTCAAACAGCAGCTTGGTCACAAGGAAAGTCTTGTCATTATCGCGCACATAAAGCGGCAGGATAGGTGTGGCAGTTGGCCCCAGCTCAAATCCTCGATCTTTAAATTGATTGATCGCATAATGGGTAAGCTCCCACAAATTTTTCACCCGTTCAGGTTCAGACTTCAAAATATCCAATGCGGCAGAAGCGGCAGCCGTAGCACCGGGGGTTATACTCGCACTGAATATGTTGGTACGCGCGTTATGCCGCAGATAATTGATAACCGGATAATCACCGGCGATAAATCCTCCGATTGAGGCGAACGACTTGCTGAAGGTACCCATCACTAAATCCACATCGTCAAGCAGGCCGAAGTGATCGCATACGCCGCGTCCGGTATATTTCCGCCCAAGTACTCCCAGACTATGCGCTTCATCGACCATCACATTGGCATTATATTTCTTGGCCAATTTCACAATTTCGGGCAGATTGGCCAAATCGCCTTCCATACTGAAAACGCCATCTACAACAATCAACTTGATCTTCCCCTGTTCACAGCGCTGCAACTGTTTTTCCAGATGTGCCATATCGTTGTGGCGAAATTTAAATTTCGTTGAATAGGAGGTGCGGAGCCCTTCAATAATGGAGGCATGGTCTCTTTCATCCCAAATGATAAAATCCTCCCTTCCCGTCATACATCCCAAGACACCCTCATTTACAGTAAAACCGGTAGAAAAGACAATAGCCTCATCCTTATGCATAAAGTTGGCAAGTTTCCGTTCCAACTCCAGGTGGATATCAAGAGTTCCATTCAGGAAACGGGAACCTGCCATTCCAGTGCCATATTTTTGGGTAGCGGCAACAGCAGCCTCTTTCACTTTCGGATGATTGGTCAACCCCAGATAAGCATTTGAACCAAACATCAACACTTTCTTCCCGTTGATGACCACCTCGGTATCCTGGTCACTCTCAATAGCCCGAAAATAGGGGTAGATACCCGCCGCCTTTGCACGCTGCGGAGCATCATATTTCATCATTTTTTCCCTTAGAAGATTCATTTGAAAATAATTTAAAGGATATGCAACAACAGCCCCTCGCACCTTCCCAAAACGCTATCAATTTGACTTCTATATAGGCCTTTTGTCCATTGCGATATACCCATGCGTTTCACCCTCTTTTTTTGTGAAAACGCAAATAGTGTACAAAGATAGCAATTAATTTAGATTCCCCCGTAGGGTTCATTTTGAAATATTTCAGTCGATTCGTGGAAGAAATGTTGCCATCAATCCATAGAATTGAATATTATTGCAGCGAGAAACAACTCGGTGCGCTATGAATCTGTTTGAACCGGTCACATTCCATTATCTACTCACCTTCGCCAGCGCTAAATCCTTGTTTTGTTATTTTTTGCACCTATCCTAAAAAATAACCTCAAAAAAATTGCCCGACAGATAAAAGTAACTATCTTTGTAGTAACATATTATAATGCGCACCCATTATGACTACGTGATGTTTTTGCAAGGAACTTATTGGACTATTTTTAAAGCGATAAAAAACACAACAGAGGTGAATAGAGAAGAACCAAGAATGAATCCAACTAATATCTAACTAAAGGAATAATGGAAACAAAACAAAACTAAACTAACAACCAGATGCGGAGCAACAACCCTCAGGAAGAGACGATGTTGGCTTACGAAAAGCTTGCCATCGAAGTGATAGAGATGGAAATGGAAGAGATCCTGTGTGTCAGTATGGATAACTTTGAAGGTGGGGGGGATGGAAAAATTAACTTCTTATTACTAACTATTTACAAAAAATGAAAAAAAATGAAAATATCAAAATTAACCGTTTTAATTATTGCGACAGGAGTGGTGCTTTTATCCTCGTGCAACAAAGATGACGAGCCTAACGTAACCGGATTTACTTATAGGCAAAATTATGTCAGCGTGACTACTGCATTTGGAGACGATGACGGCAACTTTAC
>JAAYFR010000454.1 GCA_012728155.1 Bacteroidales bacterium
ATATAAACTGTTTCTCTGCTATCATGTAATAAATATATACCGGCTTGATCTTTAAAATTTATTGGTATGGCTCCTTTTTGCTGTATTGCAAATAAATCCGGTATTGAATTGTCCCAATAAACAAGATCTCTATTCCAATAAATTCCAAAAGAATTGATAATCTTAAAGCGTTCATCTTTATTATCTTTTGTGCTCTCGGAGTCCATTTCTCTTTTTTCAATCACATTCTGTGATTTCTCGTCCAAGAACTTTCTGAGAATATAGACCCCTTTATCAACTCGTGCAAATTGAGATTTTTCGCCCATTCGCTTAAGATCTGTCGTTAATTGGGCACTTACTGTATCCTGAGGTGTAGCTCCAAAGTTTCGTCTATATCCACGTTCCGATATCAATTCAGCAATTTCAATATAGTGCAAAGCTTTTTCTTCATCCTCCAAAACTTTAACTATTGCATTTTTCCAAGTTAGTTCTCTCATATTTGTCATCTATTTTTGTCAAAATTATGATTGTTATGAATATGCACAAAGTGCACCAATAATTCTTTTATCTACCAAATAAAAGAAGATACACAAGTAGTACTAATTTTAACCCCTAAAATTAAAACTATAATCTCATTAAAGGAAATAAAAGGATAATAAATAAGCCTTTTTGATGTTAGCAATGGAGATCGCCGATGTCCTACTTCTGAGCTAACAAGCAAAATGAGGGAAGTAATGCAGAAAATATGTAGAAAATATTTGCCTTACATGACAATTGAACTGACCGAATTCTTTTATTTGATAATTATTGGAATAGTGGTAAAAGAGTTATCTTTGTTTAAAGATAACAGTAAATCATTTTTGGAATTTTCCAATATAATTAAGTGGCAGATATGAAAAAGACTGTTTTAATAGCATTGACAGGCATTTTATTATTGACCGCATGTAACAGCAGCACTATTAGAAAAGGACAATACAGCGGAGAAGATATTTCAACAAAAGCTGTGATATTAAAAGACAGCAAATTGAAAACAACTCAAATTAAAGTTGAACTTAATTCTCCATGGAAACTCTACGCCGGCACATCTGTCGATTCGATAGATTTTTCCAATCCAATAGTTTCAGGTAATGAAGCGGGAACATTTACTGTGGATATTCCATTTCTTCCACGTCAATATTTCCAACTGACCTCTTCCAATGGTAATGCTATATTCTCAGAGCGGCACTTGCCCATGGAAGGAGGATATAATTTTAGAGATTTAGGAGGCTACCCAACCGGCGATGGACGATTCGTTAAATGGGGCATGCTGTTTCGCACCGATGACATGTACAACCTTACCGAAACCGATCTTGACTATCTCAGTGATGTGGGACTGTGTACAGTTGTCGATTTTCGCTCCGAAAATGAAGTCGAAGCGGCAGCAGACAAATTTCCCGCCACAGCTGTGAATCACGTTCTCCTGCCCATATTCCCGGGTAACTTGAGCCAAATTCGGTATGACAATATGGATCCTGCTCTGTTTAAAAATTATATGAACGATATGTATGCCAGCTTCTGTACCGACGAAAATATAATTGATCAATATCGTCAATTTTTTGCACTCCTTCAAGACGAAACAAAAATTCCTCTCAGTTTTCATTGTTCTGCAGGAAAAGACCGCACGGGTATAGG
>JAAYFR010000455.1 GCA_012728155.1 Bacteroidales bacterium
AACAGGATATTTCAGTTTGGAAAGAATTTTGTCTGTTTTCACCGAAAGCATACGTTTCTTACGGTATTTTGTCTGTTTTCGTATCAGGTTTCCCAAATCATAACTCAGATCCTGTGCCGCACCAAAACTACAGATATATCCGCAGTAATACCGTCCGAAAACCGCTGTTGTTACAACAGTTTCCAGCAGCAGAAGAACCGGTTCCCGCGCATAAGTAAAATCCATCACCGAAACCGCATGGATCAGCTTTTTTACCGCATACAGACTGGCAATCAATGGTATGGAAAGGCTCTCTTTGGCATTCCTGATCTTTACCAAATAATAGTCTATCTCGGAGCGATCGACATCAGGATGAAGCGAGGTCATCTCGGCATGAATATCGTTATACTCCTCTTTCAACTCGTCGAACTGCAGATCTTCCAGCTGTATCTGCTCTTCGAAGAGTGTTTTATAGACTATCGCAGCAGCACCGGCCTGTTCTGCTTTTTTGAGCGAATCGATCTCTGATGACATTTCTGATGCCCCCAGTATGATCGGATTTTTGAGCTGAATGCCCATGTAGGATGTCGCAAGGTTCTTCATACACTATGTTTTTTATATTTTAATTGTAACCGAACAATCTTCGTCAAGATTTTGTCAGAAAAAACTTCATTCAGACAAAGTTATACTTTTTTTATGAAAGAAACATATCTGTAGATAAAAAATAGATGCGGCGGGTGTGGCATTGAAGATGATGCTGCCGATTTTAAAGGGTGATATCTGAGAGATTCCTTTACATTTATATCTTTGTGAGGCACTTAAACAAAGGAAACTTTGGAGTTAGCCAAAAGGATTCGTTTTGAAAAAGAACAATGAAAGAAGTGGCCACCGGATATCGACTTCCGTCATTTAAAAAGGTGAATATTCTTGATTGTATGGATGCTTATTATGATAATTACACGAAAGGGGATAAGCGCATGATTAAAGCTGCCATAAAACGCTTTAAAGATTTCATAGCGTTGGAATACCCTTTACGTAAATCCCGAATTACAGCCGAACAATTCGACAAAGCGATGATGGAAAAGTTCGTAAAGTATCTGCAAAGTATCAGCAAGGGAGAGGGAGCACTAACGCACTATAAACGTTTCAAAAAAATCATCAAGTATTTAGTCGAGGAAGATTATCTTCGGAAAAATCCCTGCCTGAATGTTATATGTAAAGCTGACGAGGAAGCATTGAAGAAAGATATTAAGTATTGAAGAAATGAAGCTGTTAATCAATACGACTTATCCTCAACAAAATTTAGAGGTAAGACGAGCTTTTATTTTTTGCCTCTATACCGGTATTCGTTTTTGTGATGTAAAAGATTTAGCGTATTCAAATGTAGACTATTCAAATAAACTACTCACTTTTAACCAGAAGAAAACGCAAGGTCATAGTTCGAAAAGTTGGGTCACCATTCCATTAAATGATGGTCTATTGCAACTTATAGGAATCCCTGAAAAGAAAGAGCCAAAAGAAATAGCTAAAGAGAAAATTTTCAAGCTACCCAGCCAGACAATGTGTTTGCGTTCATTAAAATATTGGGTGAAGCGAGCAAAGATCAAAAAACATATAACATGGCATTGCGCCCGCCATTCCTTAGCTGTAAATATTTTGAACAATGGTGCTAATATTAAGACTGTTGCAAGTTTACTTGGACATAGCGGCATTCAGCATACCGAAAAATACACCCGCGCCGTGGATGAACTGAAACAAAAAGCGATTGACAGTCTGCCGGAGTTGAAATTATAAAACGGAAAATATTTATCTTTGGATAAGATAGGATACGTCTCGGAATTTTTTTGAGAGTAAACTCTCACGATTCCTATCAGCTTTCACTATCTTTGTGAACGAGCGATTTACGAACTTGCTAAAAACGGAATGGATATGCAACAACAACCTATCATGAATTTTAATGAAGCGATTAAAGCCATTAAGAGAGCCATCTTGCAAAGCCGTTATCGGGCAGCTAAATTAGCTAATCGTGAAATGCTTTCACTTTATTTTGGTATAGGAAATTTATTTCCGAAAACAGTCGGACCTACTTTTGGGGAACGAGTGCGATTGAAAATATTTCGGAAAGATTGCAACAGGAATTACCCGGACTTAGGGGATTCTCACCCACAAATATCAAGAGAATGAGACAGTTTTATGAAGGGTGGCATGAATACTTATTGACAGAAAATCAAGATAATATAAATCGTCCGACACTGTCGGACGATTTGGACATGGATCGGTGGAATAGTTTTTTATCGGTCGGATTCTCCCATCACCATGAAATACTCATCAGGACAGATACCTTGGAAGAACGCTTTTTTTATATAGGAAAATGTGCAGCGGAATTTTGGGATTATAGACTATTGAAACACAATCTGACAACAAAACTGTTCGCCGAACAGGGTAAACAGCCCAATAACTTTTCCATAACCATTTCAGATGCCGACTTAAGGCGAAAAGCGCTCCTTTCGTTCAAGGATGAGTATTTATTGGATTACATCAACATTGAGTCCCCGGATGATGAAGTGGATGAACGGGTTCTCGAGAGTGAAATCGTTCTGAATATCAAAAACTTCATCATGTCGTTGGGGAAAGATTTTGCCTTTATCGGCAATCAGTATCGTCTCATTATTGAGGAACAGGAATATTTTGTGGATTTACTTTTCTTCAATCGCCAATTGCAATGCCTTATTGCGTTTGAATTGAAGCGGGGAGCATTCAAACCCGAGTATCGCGGGAAGATGAACTTCTACCTTTCCGCTCTCGACGATCTGGTTCGGTTGCCGCATGAGAACCGCTCCATAGGTGTCATCCTTTGCAAATCGAAGAAAGAAAAAATAGTGGAATATGCTTTTAGGGATACCTCTAAGCCGATGGGCGTTTCCACTTACAAATTGACAGCGGAATTGCCGGAGAAATATAGGGAGATATTGCCCAGCGAGGAAGAATTGAGGAAGTTAATGTAATAATCACTTTCTATCCATTTTTTTAGAAGAAAACCTCTTATATTTGTTATTAAGATGCAGTCTTTATTTTATATGCACAATCACATGAAGCGATTTTTTTCAATTATAACACTGATTTGTTATTTCGGATTGGCAAACGGGCAAGGATCTACCCAACTATTTTCGATAAAAGATTCAATCATCGGCACATCATATACGACCGGGCTTCCTGTATTGGCAACACGCCACATTGTTACTGCCGGGAAATTATCTAATTGGCATTGGGACGGCTATTCTAATAATTTACTGTTAGAATTGAAAGATACTTACCATAAAGAGCTCTCGTCCACCAATAGCGGCACGCTTCAGATGGTGGATATGGAGACAAAGAAGGTAAAATGGACAAGGGCTATAAACTTCAACTCATCGGAAGTAAAACTACAGGGAAACTACTATTTTCTCTCCGAAAAGAAAAAGAACTATTGCCTCGATCCCGAAACCGGTGATGTGCTGTGGAAAAACCGGAATGAGTTTTATTTTATCGATCCATTTCTACATATTGGCGTTGGATATCCGCTCCAATCCTTGTCTAATAAACTTACCGCTGTTGATTTATCAAACGGCAAAGAATTATGGAAAAAAAAGATTAACAGGGCATCCGGATGGAATGACGCATATATGTTGAACGATGCTACATTGTTAATTTCAGTGGATGGCATTAGGGCAATAAACCTAACAAATGGCAAAGGATGGACTTACAAGGCCAGTACCTCTGACAAGGAGATTGGGAAGATGATAGGATTTAATGCGATAAATATAATTCTTGCTTTGATTTTCGATTCATCCGCCTGGCAATCAAGCCCCAATGTTCATTCCGATATGGTATCAAACATGCTTATTGATCCTTATGAGAATACCATCCTTGCCTCTAAAGATAGGATATCGAAGATTGACAAGTCCGGAAAAATAGCATGGTCAACCTCCTTACCGGAGAAAAAGACATCAAAATCATCTTTGTTCCTTATTGATTCCAACGTTTTCATGGTTAATAGGGGGCATGCACTGTATAACAGGAATTTCTCCCTGACAGGTGATCCCTATTTTGCCTCATTTGATTTGCGGAGTGGCCAGCAGTCATTCCTTACATCCATTGCGGAAAAAGATAAATTCATCCGCAATTTTCAGGTGGTGGACGACAGGCTATTTGTTGTCTTTGACGATAAAATAGCCGCTTATTCATTAAGTGATGGAAAGATGATCACTGAAAAAACATTCGGATTATGGGAGGGGGAACTCTTAGACATTTTTGTCGATTCCGGGATTTATTGGAAAGGGAATGAACCATTTTACAAAGAGTTGGTATCCGATTTTTCAAATCATAATTTCATGATGACTTCCAAAGGCAGGGTTTTTATCCTGACAGATGATCTTGAGACAGTGTTGGCTTTTGACAAGAAAGAGCTGTATCATAAAAGCGCCAACAATAGCCAATACACGCTGATATCGAATAATGACACCGATTTTATCCTGCTTGACAATTCCCATATCCCTGTAGGAGCCATAAAAGCATCCCACGATTTATTGATGAATAACGACAAACTCTGCTTCTTTGACAAGGACTCTTTTTGGGAGGTTAACCTACACCAGTTAGAACAATCGTCTAATACCTGGCATTCTATTTTCAAGCATATATCCCAATATATTCCCGTTCCATGATCATAAGGATAATTATAAATAAGAGGAAGAGGGTAGAAATCACAAAAGTGATTTTACCCTCTCTTTCATAAATACACTTCAACTATTTTTCTTGCTCTCACACACTAGTTAATGATATAACCTATTGATAAATAAGGTTGCCAGAAAAGATCATCTACATAGTTGAGCTTTAGCCCGGGCAGCTTAAATCCATACATGATACCTGCCCCAAAAGCTAAGTTTCTTTTCAGATTATGATAGCGATAACCGGTAGCAAGTGTCCCATAAGCATTGATATGGCTTTTTCCATTGAACTTGTAAGTTGAATAGAACGGAGTTATACCTGCGCCAATTTCAAATTGACTATTGCGTTTCCCTAATAAATAGTTAATCTGTAAAGGAACTGACACAATTTCATTTTTAGGAAAACCACCCCATGTATTGTATTTGAAAGGAATGAAAGTCCACGGTGAGTTTACGTATCCTACTCCAACTCCAGCCTTAAAACCAAGTCCCGCATAGTCATCAGAAAAACGCTGATCAAGAGAAACTCCTGCAAGGTTGTAAGCACCCAAAATCTCAACTTGAAGCGTAGAGGTGTTATTTAGTTGCGATTTGGCAAGAATGCTGAAAAACAAGCATATGCATAGAAATAGGATTCTAATTTGACTATTCATCATATAAGCTATTCACTAACAAAAAAAGTAACTTTTTCAGAATATATATCCTATCCTTATAGCCGTTAAATGTCGAAATTCGGAATTTTTTTCCACTCTATCTTTCTTTGGCACCCCTTTGGCACCCCAGAAAATAAAAACCGCTGATAATCAATTGATTAAAAGCGGTTTTTGGTACTCGGAGCGGGACTTGAACCCGCACAACCGTAATGGTCACAAGATTTTAAGTCTTGCGTGTCTACCATTCCACCATCCGAGCGCACCTGGAGCGAAAGACGGGACTCGAACCCGCGACCCTAACCTTGGCAAGGTTATGCTCTACCAACTGAGCTACTTTCGCAAAATTATTCTTTTTTTCTCCGGTTATCTCCCTAACGGATCCTTGCCAAGGTTAGTCTCCATCTCCT
>JAAYFR010000456.1 GCA_012728155.1 Bacteroidales bacterium
ACATTAACGGAAAAGTATCCCGAGGTGGATTTTGTCTATCCAATGCACCTCAATCCCAATGTACGCAAACCCATCCGGGAAATTTTCGGGAAGGAGGCCATCTCAGGAACGAGCGGAGGTAAAAGAAATATCTTCTTTATCGAGCCACTGGAATATCTTCCCTTTGTTTTCCTGATGGAAAAAAGCACGTTGGTGCTCACCGACAGCGGCGGCATTCAGGAAGAAGCCCCCGGGCTGGGCAAACCCGTGCTGGTTATGCGTGATACAACAGAACGTCCCGAAGCAGTCGATGCCGGTACAGTGAAGTTGGTTGGCACCAACTATAACTTAATCGTATCTGAAGTTTCCCTTTTGTTAGATAATGAGGACTATTATAGAACAATGGCACAAGCTAGCAACCCTTACGGAGATGGGTTGGCGTGTGAACGGATTATTGAATTTATTGGATAAATAAAATGAGTAAACTATTGGTAACCGGTGGAGCCGGCTTCATTGGCTCCAATCTCACGGAAGCGCTGTTGGAACGTGGACATTCCGTGAAGGTACTCGATAACTTCGCCACCGGCAAGATCGAAAACCTGCTTCCCCTTTTGGAAAAATACCCTGACTCGCTCACCCTTCAGGTGGGCGATATCCGTAATTTGGATGATTGCAGAAAAGCCACTGAGGGAGTGGAATATGTATTTCATGAGGCGGCACTCGGTTCGGTACCCCGATCCATCAAAGACCCGATCACATCGAACGAAGTAAATGTGTCGGGTTTTTTGCAAATGCTGGTAGCCAGTCGCGATGCCGGCGTCAAGCGGTTCATCTATGCCGCCAGCTCCTCCACCTATGGCGACAGCCAGTCGCTCCCCAAGGTTGAAGATGTGATCGGGAAACCCCTGTCGCCCTATGCCATCACCAAGTATGTGAACGAGCTCTATGCCGATGTCTTTTCCAAAACCTACGGAATGGAGACCATCGGCTTGCGCTATTTCAACGTGTTCGGCAGGAGGCAGGACCCCAACGGCGCCTATGCGGCAGTGATTCCCCTCTTCGTGAAGAAGCTGATGGCGCACGAGTCGCCCGTCATCAACGGCAACGGTGAGTACAGTCGCGACTTCACCTACATCGACAATGTGATCCTGATGAACATCCTCGCCATGGAGACCGCCAATCCGGCGGCCCTCAATACCGTCTACAATACCGCCTACGGCGAGCGCACAACCCTGAATCAGCTTGTGGGATATCTGAAAGAATATCTTTCGGAGTTCGATCCGGAGATCGCCCAGGTGGAGATCCTTCACGGTCCCAACCGTGCGGGCGACATTCCCCACTCGCTGGCCAATATCGACAAGGCCCGCAACCTGCTGGGGTATGATCCGCAATACTCCATGCAGCAGGGGCTGCAAGAAGCCGTGAAATGGTACTGGGAAAATCTGTAGAATCATATTTGATTTAAATTTCCGAATAATTTTTCTCGTTTGCGTCTATTCTCTCATCCACAACTGCTCATTCGCTATATGATTTGAAACTCGTTTCACTCAGACAACAAATCATATTGACGCTCCTTTCGCAGAGTGGATCCTGAAAGAATAGCCGAGACAAAAAAAATAAAAAACATAACAATATAAATGGAAGAAGAAGGATTGTATTTTGAACCACGTATTTGCGTGATCGGCCTGGGATATGTAGGCCTGCCGCTGGCACGGCTTTTCAGTACGAAATACAAGACCGTGGGGTTCGAATTGAGCCAGTCGCGTGTAGATGAACTGATGAGCGGCCACGACAGTACCCTCGAGGTAGAAGATGAATTGTTGCAGTCTGCTTTGGCAAACGGATTCAGCTGCACCACCGATATTGAAGCGATACGTGATTGCAACTTCTACGTAGTAGCAGTTCCCACCCCGGTGGACAAGAACAACAATCCCGATCTACGTCCGCTATACGG
>JAAYFR010000457.1 GCA_012728155.1 Bacteroidales bacterium
CCATTCGACGGATGCGGGGCATGATCACGACCATTCTTCCGGAGAAACGGATGAGATTCACTTCTCCCGTCAACAGGCCGAAGTGGTCGGTCTCGAAGTGGAGCAGGTCGCTCCTGCCCCTTTCAGCTATGTGATCAAGACCAGCGGACATATCCAGGCGGCACAGGGCGATGAGGTGATTATCGCGGCGACTTCCAACGGGATTGTCTCATATACCAATTCCTCCCTTACCGATGGGAGCGCTGTCAAGTCCGGTCACTCCATCGTGACCATATCCGCCAAGGACCTTCTTGAAGGGGAACCATCGACCAAAGCCAAGATAGAGTTCGAAACGGCCGAGAAGGAGTTCCAGCGGGCAGAACTGTTGGTCAAGGATCAGATTATTTCCACCAAAGAGTTTGAACAGGCCCGTCTCCGCTACGAAACCGCCAAGACGACCTATAATGCACAGGCATCGAATATGACCGCCCAGGGTGTGAGGGTCACCTCCCCCATCAACGGATATATCAAAAACCGGATGGTGGCGCAGGGAGAGTATGTGTCGGTGGGGCAACCCAT
Organism: Bacteroidales bacterium; assembly: GCA_012728155.1. Taxonomy (GTDB): domain Bacteria; phylum Bacteroidota; class Bacteroidia; order Bacteroidales; family Dysgonomonadaceae; genus Proteiniphilum. Next base: position 559 of record JAAYFR010000457.1, read on the forward strand.
TGTGACCGTCTCCCAAAACAGACGGCTACAACTGCGGGCGGAAGTGTCGGAAAAAGATTACAAGAGAGTCAAAAATATTACCTCGGCCAATTTCAAACCGGCTTACGACGATCAGGTCCATCGACTTTCCGATTTGAACGGACGGCTGTTGTCGTTCGGCAGATCGGCGGACGGACAATCATTCTTCATTCCCGTCACATTTGAATTCGACAATGTGGGAGACTTCCTTCCGGGTGCTTTCTCGGAAGTTTATCTGTTGGCCAATCCGCAAGAGGATGTGATCTCGGTACCCGCCTCATCCCTCACCGAAGAGCAGGGACTCTATTTCGTCTACCTGCAATTAGAAGAGGAGCATTACAAGAAACAGGAGGTCACCCCCGGTCAAAGCGACGGTAGAAGAGTACAAATCGTTTCGGGACTGAAACCGGGCGACAAGGTGGTCACCAAAGGGGTTTATCAGGTGAAGCTGGCAGCTATTTCGTCGGTGATGCCGGAAGGGCACCATCATCACTAACCACAAAGAGGAATCGCTATGCTGAACAAGATAATCAAATTTTCGCTGAACAACCGGATGGTGGTGTTAGTCGCCGCCGTCCTGCTGATGGTCACGGGATTATATACCGCCAGCAATATGGAGGTGGATGTGTTTCCCGACTTGAACGCGCCGACTGTCGTGGTGATGACCGAAGCACAGGGGATGGCACCCGAAGAGGTGGAACAGTTAGTCACCTTCCCCATAGAGACTGCCCTGAACGGGGCGACCGACGTGCGTCGTGTCCGCTCCTCTTCCACCACCGGATTCTCGATCGTATGGGTGGAGTTCGACTGGGGAACCGATATTTACCTCGCCCGCCAAATCGTCTCCGAGAAACTGTCCGAAGTGAGAAACGCACTCCCTGATTATGTCGGCAACCCCACCTTAGGACCGCAATCCTCCATCCTGGGCGAGCTGATCACCATCGGGCTGACCTCCGACTCCACTTCGCTCAGGGATCTGCGCACATTGGCCGACTGGACCATCCGCACACGACTGCTATCTATCGGCGGTGTGGCACAGGTGACCGTCATCGGCGGCGAGATCAAAGAGTACCAGATATTGTTTAATCCCGGAAAGATGAAGCACTACAACATCAGCTTGGATGAGGTGATCAACGTGGTGAAGGGAATGAACCAGAACGCTTCGGGCGGCGTATTGTACGAATATGGGAACGAGTATATCATCCGTGGCATCCTCTCCACCAACCAGGTGGAAGCAATAGGGAAATCAGTGGTGAAGTGTGTGGACGACCTACCTATATTGATTGAAAATATCGCCGACGTGCAAATTGGCGATAAGGCACCCAAACTGGGAGTCGCTTCCGAAAAAGGGAAACCGGCCGTATTGGTGACGGTCACCAAACAGCCCAACATCAATACAGTGGAGCTGACCCATAAGATAGAGCACGCGCTGGCGGACATCCAACAGAATCTTCCTGCCGACGTGAAGGTGAGTAGCGACATCTACCGCCAATCCCGTTTTATCGAAAGCTCCATCAACAATATCAAAAAGGCGCTATTGGAAGGAGGAATTTTCGTGGTGATTATCCTCTTTATCTTCCTGATGAATGTGCGAACGACAGTTATTTCACTGGTCACCATTCCGCTCTCGTTGGTATCGGCAGTTTTGACCCTGCAGTTCATGGGGCTGACCGTCAACACTATGAGCCTGGGCGGTATGGCCATCGCCATCGGGTCGCTGGTCGACGACGCAATTGTGGATGTGGAAAATGTCTTCAAGCGACTGCGGGAAAACCGGCTCAAACCGAAAGAGGAGCAGAAAAGCGTGCGAACAATCGTATATGAGGCATCGAAAGAGGTACGCATGCCCATCCTCTACTCCACTTTTATCATCATCGCCAGTTTCGTGCCGTTGTTCTTCCTTTCCGGAATTGAAGGGCGTATGCTGGTACCCCTCGGCATCGCATTTATCGCGGCACTCACCGCATCCACCATCGTCGCGTTGACGCTGACACCGGTACTGTGCAGTTACCTGTTGGGAAAATCGAGGAAGGGAGATGATGCTCCCGAAAAGGAGGCTTTCGTCGCCAGAAATCTGAAAGCGGTTTACCGGCATGCGTTAAGCTGGTCGCTCAACCATAAAAAATGGGTGCTGGGCGGCACCGGAGCAGTGGTGGTGGCAGCAATCATCCTCTTCTTTACCCTTGGCCGCAGCTTCCTCCCCCCGTTCAACGAAGGGTCATTCACCATCAGTGTCAGTACCCTTCCCGGCATCTCGTTAGAGGAGTCGGACAGGCTGGGCCGGATAGCGGAAGAGTTGCTACTCTCCATTCCCGAAATACAGACGACCGGCCGCAAGACCGGACGGGCCGAGCTGGATGAACATGCCTTGGGTGTGAATCTGTCGGAGATTGAGGCGCCATTCATTTTGGGCAAGCGCTCAAAAGAGGAGCTGTTGGGAGAAGTGCGGGAAAAACTGAAACTGCTCCCCGGCGCAAATATCGAAATCGGACAACCGATATCGCACCGTATCGACCATATGCTCTCGGGCACTATGGCGAATATCGCCATCAAGCTGTTCGGCACCGACCTCAACCGGATGTACAGTATCGGTAACCGGATCAAAGCGGCTATCGAGGAGGTGGAAGGGATTGCCGACCTGAATGTGGAGCAGCAGATCGAGCGGCCGCAGTTGAAGATAGAGCCCAGACGGGAACTGCTGGCGAAATACGGCATCTCACTGCCCGAATTCGGAGAGATCATCAATGTGATGCTGGCCGGTGAAGCGGTCTCCCAGGTCTATGAGGGGAATAACACATTCGATCTCACCTTGAAGGTGAACGATGAGAGCCGGTCGACCATGGATCAGATCAAAAACCTGATTGTGGATGCCAATGGCCGGAAAGTGGCATTGGAAAATATTGCGGAGATCACCTCCTCCACCGGTCCCAACACCATCAACCGGGAGAACGTCTCGCGCAAGTTGGTCGTCTCGGCAAACGTAGCCGGTCGCGATTTGAGGGGAGTGGTCAACGATATCCAGAAGATAGTCGGAGAAGAGATCGATCTGCCCGAAGGGTATCATATCGAGTATGGCGGCCAATTCGAGAGCGAGCAGGTAGCCTCCCGAATGCTGCTAATCACCTCCCTCTTCTCCATCATGGTGATCTTCTTACTGCTCTATGCCCAGTTCAAGAGTGTGAGGCAGTCGACGGTGATACTGCTCAACCTGCCGTTGGCATTGATCGGAGGGGTATTTGTCATCTTCTTCACCAACGGGGAGCTGAGTATCCCCGCCATCATCGGATTTATATCGCTTTTCGGCATCGCCACTCGGAACGGGATGTTGTTGATCACCCGGTATAACGATTTACAGAAAGAGGGGCATTCAAAATTTGAGAGCGTCATGATCGGTTCATTGGATCGACTCAATCCCATCCTGATGACCGCATTGACATCCGCTTTGGCGCTGATCCCCCTCGTGATAGGTGGCGACTTGTCGGGTAACGAGATACAAAGCCCGATGGCGAAAGTCATCCTGGGCGGACTACTCACTTCCACCTTCCTGAACGGTTTTATCATTCCGATCATGTATCTGATTACCGATAGGAAAAAGGTTAAAACAGCGACTTTACAAGACGACAATTTTTAATTAAGCTATTCAGATGAAGACTATTATAACAACCCTGTTGGTATTGTTTGCAGGTACCAACTTGAATGCCCAGACAAATATCAATTCCCTGTTGACTTCGATAGAGGAGAACAATACCACCCTGCAATCGCTTCGGGAAAGTGCGGAGGCGCATAAATTGGAGAACAAGACCGGTATCTATCTCGAAAATCCGGAAGTCGGTTTTGACTACCTCTGGGGTAACCCGTCGGATATAGGCAAACGTACCGATTTCAGCGTGATGCAGTCATTCGACATGGCAACCATTACCGGTATGAAAAGCAAAGCGGCCAACAAGCAGAATGTGTTGGTCGACTGGCAATATAAAGCCGACCGGATGAATATCCTGCTGGAAGCAAAACTGTACTGCATCGATCTGATTTACTACAATGCGCTGAGAAAGGAGCTCGACCTGCGCCTGCAACATGCCAGGACGATTGCCAACGGTTACGGAGACCGGCTCAACTCCGGTGATGTGAGTCGGCTCGAGTACAACAAGGCACAACTCAACCTGTCATCGGTCCTGGGAGAAATTTCCCGTATCGATGTGGAACGTAATGCGCTGCTGGAGCAACTCAAACGGCTGAACGGAGGAAAAGATATTGTGCTGGATGATGACCGGTACGATGAAGTGTTGCTTCCACCCTTGTTCGACGACTGGTTTGAGCGGACAATCGCGCAAAATCCCTTGCTGGCTTATGCCCGGCAGGAAGTAGAGGTAAGCAAACAACAGGTCTCATTACGTAGAATGCAGGGGCTACCCTCCCTCTCTGCCGGCTATATGAGTGAAAAGGCGGTGGGCGAGCAGTTTCAGGGCCTCTCGGTCGGCATCTCCATCCCCTTATGGGAGAACAAGAACCGGGTGAAGCAGGCCAAAGCGGCGGTCAGGGCAGCCGAATCAAGGGCTGAGGACAGCCGACTGCAGCTCTATAACCAGTTGCAGCTGCTCTACAACCGTACTGCCGGTTTAAAGGTGGCAACCGAACAATACCAACAATCATTAGAGATGGCTAACAGCACCGAATTGCTGAAGAAAGCCTTGGATACGGGAGAGATATCGCTGTTGGAATATATGGTAGAAATGGGGTTATACTACGACACCATCAACCATGTGTTAGAAACCGAAAGGGATTTCCAGAAAGCATTCGCGGAATTATCGGCCGTGGAACTTTAACAAAATCACCTTTCATCTATTTTTTAATTTGGCGATTACCCTTTTTCATGCTATTTTCGTAGGCTAAAAGAAAAAATAATGCAACTGACAGCGAAACTCATTCAAGTTCTGCCGCTTCAATCCGGCACGGGGAGAAACGGGGAGTGGAAGAAACAAGATATTATTGTGGAGACACAAGACCAATATCCCAAAAAGATTTGTGTCTCCTTATGGGGAACGAAATTCCAGCATGTCCCACTCAATACCGGCGAAATGTACACCATCGATTTCGATGTGGAAAGCAGGGAGTTCAACGGCAGATGGTACACCGACGTGAAAGCGTGGAAAGTGGAAGCGAAAGCTACACAAAAAGCCGCCCCCGCTCCCTATCCCAATAGCAACTATGGAGAAGTACCCCCGCCGGAAAATCCGTTCAGCGAAGCCAATGAGGAAATTGACGATATCCCGTTTTAATTGAAGGAGTAGCTTTGCATTCTTTACGCTATCCTTCAATTTAACTCAGCAATCCATTCGTCAATCATCTTAAAATAAATCTCTTCACATTGGATCATCCAACTAAGATCTTCTCGCTGACTGGCTAAGTGGAAAAACCTATCTGGCACATAATTGTCAGGATATGCAATAAATCGTGTTTTGGCATATTCTGATTTTAGATTTTCCCAAGCAATATGGAAGTCCTGCATGACGCTCTCCAAATTCGATATACCCTCTTCGCGCTGTTTTTTATTCTTTGTATCGCATTGTTCTAATGCCAAGTAAAGTCTTGGTGCAGTACTATGCAGGTTGTAAAGCACTCTTGTGATTCCCCAAAAATAGTTATTCCTTTTTGAAAGCTTGTAGTATTGATTGATAGTTTCTGAAATAGAGTCATACTCGCTATTCAATCTTTTCGCGATTTCTATGCGGTCTTGATATCTTTTTGTCCATTCACCCGGCTTTTTGATGTCAGGCAGATCAATTAGTTTTGTTCTATAATCAAAATTCATCTTCTCCATTCCCTCCACCAATGGTAACCAATGTTCGAGTCTTATTAATCCTTGCAAAGCATTATCATCACCCGTGCGATATCTATTTTTATAGTAATACCTATTCCAAAAATCATATGCCTCTCTCACTTTTTGTTGAAATTCTTGGTACTCTCCAAATTGCACATTAAACTCCCTCTCCAACCAAGCATTGGTATATTCATTTACGGTACGACCGGTAGGATTCCAGCTATATTCTGCCGAAGCGATATAATTTCGTATATGCAGTTCCATATGCGGGGAATTGTCGTCCCAGGCACAGCACAACATTTTATCGATATCTTTTTCACCTGCCAATTGAATATAACTTCTAATGCTTTCCGGTCTTCCTGCGGTTGCAATCATTACATTCATTTCTTTCTCTTTATACCAATCCAATGCCCTGACATTACCATCTTGCCTGGCAAGTGAATAGTTCCAACGCATATAATAAGCATTCTTAGGGAATTTATCTAATAAATCATTCAGTTTTGGTAAGCCTACCTCCCATTTTTCAGCCACTTCTTCCGCCGGCTTATCATAAAAGATGGTTCCTAACAAATCAACCGTATGAAAAAGCATATCATCCCAGAAGATTGGGGTACGCCCATTGTCAACGATAAACTCACATGCTCGGTTTAGCCAGTATAGATACAGGGCTGTTTTCCCCTCTTTTTCTACGAATTGTGTACATCTTGGGCAGACACCCATCATTTGTCCCACTTCGTCACCGCCAATATGGAAATACTTTGATCCGGGAGTTGCCTCCATCGCATCTCTAAATAAATCAAAAACCACCTGATAGGTACCCTCGTGTAAAGGACAAAATGCATAATGATTCCAAGGTATTTCTCGTAGATGTATATATTCCGGATGCTTCAAAATATAATTAACATGTCCTAAACCCTGCACCTTGGGCGTAATCTCGATATATCTCTCTCGCGCATAGTTTGTTAAATTTTTCATCTCATCCATGCTGATGGCTTGTGGAGAACCAACCTTCGGATGAGTTCTAAATTGAAGTTTATCTTCAAATTCAAATATAATGGCGTTAATCTTATATTTTGCCAATTTATCAATTATTTCATAATAGCGTTTAATGTGATCGAGATGGTGCTTTACATCGAAATGTACCGCTCTGTATCTCATTTTTGGATAATCGATTATTTTGCAAGCCGGTATTGCTTTCTGATGATCCTTAGCACTTTCTATAAGCTGCTCTAAGGTTTGCGATCCATAAAAAAGGCCTGCTTCGGTTTTGGCAATTAGCTCTACTTCATCATTTGAAAGTGTCAGGATATATCCTTCATCATTGGGAATCAAATCATTGTCGATATCTCTCACCAGTCTTACCGTACCCTTTCCGTCAG
>JAAYFR010000458.1 GCA_012728155.1 Bacteroidales bacterium
GGAATTCATCTTTATCGCAAAATTAAGAAAAATTCCAGTTTTAGAGGTGTTTTATTGAATTTTATCTATTTTTCCTCTTTTTTTAATGATAATTAGAGTAGATTGTCTTGTTTGTAGATTATTTTTGCATTGTATTTTATTGAAAAAATAAAGAAAAAACATTGTTTTTTATCAAAGCATTATTTTTTATCTCTAATAAGTATCCGTTATAAATTAGTTTGTTCTATTAAATTTAGAAAAATGCCATAGATAGTCAAATTGTTAAATAAAAATAATATAAACTGAATAGGGTGAAATATTTGTCATTGAAAAATCCTTTGTAAAATTAATTAAATCATTAAAACATGAATGAAGCATTAACTGTAAAAAAAATGAAAACAAAATTGAAACAACAATCATCAAAAAAATTGATGTTCTTGTTTTTTGTGATGGTGCCATTGTTTTTTCTGAGTTCCTGTAAAGGGGAGGACGAAAGCGGTGGGATAACGCATGATCCGAATAAACCGGTTGTACTGACCTCATTTATGCCTGATTCAGGGCGTATTTCCGAGATGGTATTGTTGGACGGAGAGAATTTCGGATCGGATCCTTCCAAGATCAAAGTTTTCTTCAACGCGAAGGAAGCGGCAGTGGTTGGCTCCACCGGAGATCGCATATTGGTATTGGTACCCCGTCTCCCGGGAGATACCTGTATACTGAGTGTAAAAATCGGCAATCAGGAAAAAGAGTATTCCAATGAATTCTATTATAAGATTGCGGCATCGGTTACCACTACGGCTGGTAACGGAAATAGTCCTGCCGATCCTCCTGTCTATAACGTCGGTTTGGATAAGATCCAATTGGTACCGGTCTATATTGGAATGGATAAGGATTTCAATATTTTCGTGTCGCTCGGAAATGATAACCTGTTGCGGTTGAACGTGGCAGAAAATAGCGCTACCGTAGTTGCTACCGGTCCGCAGGGATATGACCACCGTTGTCCACCGATTGCCAATCCGATCACCAACGTGTTGCAGACTGGTTCGGAAGACGAACGGGACCGTTTTTGCTTTATGGATCCCAAAACGGGTTGGATTCCTAAACTCTATTTTATTAAGGAATGGGATCGGGGACTCAATAACTCTACAGAGAAAGAGTATGATATGCCTACGAATGTGGTTCATTACCATTGTCTTTTGAATGAAGCGGACGGAAACTATTATACGCGGTATACCAGCGGTCAATTGGTGCGGATAAATCCGACAACATGGAAAGCCTCCATTGTAGGAATGACACCGAGTGGAATAGCCTATGGGATGGCCATGCATCCTATCAATCCGAATGAATTGTGGATTGCCTATTCTTCTGGTGCAGGAGATGTATCCAATAGTATATGTGTTGTGGATGTGACCGATACCAAAGTGGGGAGTGATGGTGTTCGTCTCTCCACATTCCAGAAGCTTTCCGGAGCGACCAATGGTGCACACCGCGACGGTCCTTTGTCGATTTCCCAGTTCAATCAACCTCGCGGAATCAGTTTCGACTCCGATGGGAATTTGTATGTGGGGGACAATGGAAATCACTGTATCCGTATGATCAATACAAACACCATGATGGTGGAAACTATGATCGGCATACCCAATAATGCTGGCTTCAAGGATGGATCCAAGGACGATGCCCTTTTTAATAGTCCTCACGGAATTGTGGTGGATGCTGAGGGTAATATTTTTGTGTCTGATTACGGGAATAAAAGGATTCGCAGAATTGCTATTGAATAAACAGTAACGGGTAAATTTTTATACTATGCAGAAAATATATTATTTCTTGTTTTTTTTCTTTGCGGCGACTTTTGTGTCGTTGGCGCAGGAATCATATACGATTAAAGGTACAGTCACGGATGATATGGATCCATTAATCGGTGTAACGGTAACCGTACAGGGTAAGATGGGGGGTGTTGTGACTGACCTGGATGGAAAATTCACTATCCGGGCATCCAAAGGCGACAAATTGATTTTCTCCTATGTGGGGTATGAAACGTATGAGTATATTGTGACAGAAGAGATGCAGGATCTAAAGATAAAGCTTCAGAGTGCTGTCACCGAAATCGATGAAGTGATTGTGACGGCAATGGGTACCCAGCGGAAAATTTCCAGTTTGGCTTCCATATCTACTGTAACTCAGGAGGATCTAAAAGTCCCCACACCTTCGGTTGCCAATCTATTGGGAGGCCGTGTGGCCGGGGTTATCTCGATGGTGAACAGTGGTGAACCTGGAAAAAACCTTGCCGAGTTTTGGGTGCGAGGTATTGGTACTTTTGGTGCCAATAGTAGTGCCTTGGTACTTATCGACGGGCTGGAAGGAAATATAAACTCAATCGATCCGGCAGATATAGAGAGTTTTTCGGTATTGAAAGATGCTTCGGCTACTGCCGTCTATGGTGTGCGTGGCGCCAACGGGGTAGTACTTATCACTACCAAACGGGGAGAGACCGATAAGTTGAGTCTTACCGCAAGGATTAATTATTCAATTTCCCAAATACGCCGTTTACCCAAATACTTGAGGGCTTACGATTATGCCTTATTGGTCAATGAGGCCAAGGAGGTGCGTGGTGAGGATCCCACTTATAACGATATTGAGTTAAATGTGATCCGTGATGGCCTGGATCCCGATTTATACCCCGATGTAAGCTGGCAGGATGAGATGATCAATGATTTATCTCTTAAACAAAATTACTATGTCAGCGCTCGTGGTGGAGGAAATGTGGCGAGATATTTTGTGAGTTTGGCCGGATCGAATGAATCTGCGGCCTACAAAGTGGAAAAAAACAATCCTTACGCCTCCAATACAGGCTATAACACTTACTCCTTGCGCCTGAACCTGGATATCAATCTGACCAAAAGTACTACTCTTTATTTTGGTTCTGAGGGATTTGTCTCAGTGAATAACCGTCCGGGACAGGTCAATACCGATTATATTTGGCAATCACAAGCAAGCCTTACCCCCTTAATTTTCCCGGTGCGTTTTTCCAATGGCCAACTTCCGGCTGCCGGTACCGGTAGTGGAATGTCTCCCTACGTGTTGATTAATCAAACGGGTAAGACCACGATCAATCATAACAGTAGCTTGTTTACCATTTCGATCAATCAGGATCTGAGGCATATTACCGAAGGATTAAGGATACGGGCACAGGGAGCCTATAATCGTAATGGAGACTTTACTGAAGGGCGCTTCACCTTTCCGGCCTTGTACAGGGCAATCGGACGTAATCAAAATGGAGAGTTATTGACCCGGGAGCAGGTAGCGAGAAGTGCATCTGATTTATATTCCAGTTCACAGGCTCAGTGGAGAAAATACCACTTCGAATCCACCTTGAATTACGACCGGGTATTCAATGATGATCATCGTGTCGGCGGGCTGGTTTATTATTATCTCAGTGATCAGCAGTCTACCAATCAGCAATATAATGATGAAAGTGTTAACTTAAGAGCCAGCCTTGCACAGATACCCAAAAGATATATGGGGGTGTCAAGTCGTCTGACCTATGGATTTCAGGATACCTATATGGTTGATGTGAACTTTGGGTATACCGGATCAGAGAACTTTATCCCGGGCAAACAATTTGGGTTCTTTCCCTCCATCGGTTTCGGTTGGATACCGACAAATTATACATTTATTCAGGATAACTTTAAATGGATCGATCTGATTAAATTCAGGGGGACTTATGGTACGGTTGGGAACGACCGCATCGGTGGTGAACGCTTTCCGTATTTGAACAGGGTTTCTGAGGGAAACACCAATGTTTGGGGAGCTTCCACTGCGGTGGAGAGAGTGGGTATTTCCCGTGTGGGAGCCGATAACCTCATATGGGAGGTTGCAAAGAAAGCGAATCTCGGTATTGACCTTTCATTTCTTGGTGAAAAACTGACAGTTACTGTCGATATGTTTAAAGATCGTCGTGACGGTATTTTTCAGGAACGTGTACAGGTGCCCGATTTTGTCGGCTTACCCAATTTGCCTTACGGTAATGTGGGAAAAATGGAAAGCTGGGGATCGGATGGAAACTTCGCCTATACGCATATCCTTAACAACGATATAGATTTTACTGTGCGTGGCAATTATACCTTTGCACAGAATAAGATCTTAAACTATGAGAAGACCTATGACGAATATCCATATCAGGATTTTTCTGGACTACCTAATAATGTCTGGCGAGGATATCAGTGTTTTGGCTTCTTTAAGGATGAGGATGATATTAAATATAGTCCAAAACAAACTTGGGGTGAAGTGAAGCCGGGTGACCTGAAATACAAGGATATCAACGGAGACGGAAAAGTTGATAGTAATGACCGGGTTCCTATTTCATACCAAAAAATGTATCCGCAATTGATGTTCGGATTCGGTGGCCAATTCCGTTATAAGGATATCACCTTGGGTATTTTGTTTAAGGGTACTGGTAAAGTGGATTATTACCGGAATAACACGGGATATATTCCTTTTAATGAAGGTGAACGGGGTAATGTGCTGGTACAGTTCAATGATCCGTCCACCCGATGGATACCAAAAGCATATGCGGAAGCGCATGGCATGGATCTCTCATTGGCAGAAAATCCAAACGCCCAATTGCCCCGGTTGCAATATGGAAATAACGCCAATAACACGCAATTATCTGATTTTTGGAAAGGGGATTCCCTTTATTTGCGCTTGCAGGAATTGACTCTCAACTATAATATGAAGAATAGTTTTCTGAAACAGATAGGCATTACGTCGTTAGATTTGCAATTAGTGGGAAATAATCTCTATGTATGGGACAAGGTGAAAATATTTGACCCCGAGCAGGCCAATAAGGTAGGGCGTGTTTATCCTATCCCTGCCATATATTCTTTTCAGATGTATGTGAATTTCTAAATAACAGGAAGGTATAATTATTACAAATAGATATAGAAATGAAAAAGAAACTATACAATATAAAGAAAGCCGTTGTGGCCAAGTTGATAACCCTCTCTGTGCTTATTACATGGGGACTCTCTTCCTGTGATTTCTTGAGCATCGACGGTTACATAGATGATGAATTGAAAATGGATTCGATATTTAGCTCCAAACGATATATTGAAGCTTTTATGTGGAACGCGGCAGCACAATTTCCGGATGAGGGCGCGATATTCGGTGGCGGAAGTATGTACACACCGGGACCAATGGCGACAGACGAAGCCTTTTGTCTGTATGGCACGGGAGAGTTCCAAGGGATGGCCTTTGTGCTCGGGGAACGGAACGATGCGAATTTGGGATATTTCAACAGATGGGGATCATATTACAAAATCATCCGTCAATGTAATACTATCTTTGCCCGTATTGATGAGGCACCCGACTGGTCAGCCGTGGAAAGATTGAATGTGGTCGCCTATACCCGTTTTATAAGGGCTTATGCCTATTACAACTTGCTGATGAATTTCGGTCCGGTGGTATTGCTGGGAGATGAGATA
>JAAYFR010000459.1 GCA_012728155.1 Bacteroidales bacterium
AACTTCATGGGTATGGGCTGAGTGCATGGTAATTCCACAGATATTTTCCAGTCGTTTGGTATCGGTGAAAGGGATTCCCGTCACTCCCGCTCCGTGACGGCCTGGATTGATGCCAATGATAAACCTGCGTTGGTGCGTATCGTTATAATACTTGTGGTAGAATGCTTCCATTACCGACATTGTCTCCTGATTTTCCAAAAAAGGATTCAGCACCTGAAATCCTTCAGGGAGTTCACCGGCATAATGCAATTCCCGGTTGAAGGCAATAATCTTATTGGCTATATTTCTTCCCATCCTTTTGTTTGCCCTCTTCACCTGCTCATTCAATCCATATCTTACTTCACTTCCCAGATATGGGGCGAGTTCAGTAAGAACTCGGTAAAGGATCTTTTCGGAGCCCTCGCTTGTGCCTCTTCGATCTGTTTTTCGTATTCTCTTTCGTAAGTAGGCTCCGTCACATTACGGATAACCCCCAGTGCCACGGGAAGTCCATCGGCATTATCCATCAATGCCAGTTTCATATGTAGTATATTGTCTCTGGTGGTAGCGTCGTGTATGAGTATGTCATCCAATCTGTATCCCTCTTCGCCGATGGTGACTGCTTTGAGATCCCACCCATCCAGCACAATTCCCCTGTTCTCTTCTTTGCCGAAGATCATTTTCTCACCATGCTTCAGGATGATGGTGTTGTCGGCTTTCCAGTTGCGGTCGCTGATTTTGTTATGGATTCCGTCATTGAAAATCACGCAGTTCTGAAGCACCTCTACAACCGAAGTTCCTGGGTGCTTGGCCGCTTCCACTATGACATCCGTTTGGTTTTTGATGTCCACGTCGATGGCACGCGCAAAGAAAGTGCCCCGTGCGCCGAAAGTCAGCTCCGCAGGGCGGAAAGGATCTTCTACCGTTCCATAGGGTGATGATTTGGATACAAATCCCCTCTCCGAGGTGGGGGAGTATTGCCCTTTTGTAAGGCCGTATATCTTATTGTTAAAGAGAAGGATATTGATATCCACATTCCGGCGGATAGCATGGATGAAATGATTCCCTCCGATGGCGAGTGAGTCGCCGTCACCGGTGGCTACCCACACACTTAGTTCGGGGTTGGCCACCTTTACTCCCGTGGCGATGGCTGCTGCCCGCCCGTGAATACTGTGGAAGCCATAGGTGTTCATATAGTAAGGCAGGCGCGATGAACAGCCGATACCCGATATGACTGCAATCTGGTGCGGTTCGATATTCAATTCGGCCATCCCCTTTTGGAGGCTGGTCAGAATGGCATAGTCGCCACACCCCGGACACCAACGGATGGCATTTTCACTTTTATAATCTTTTGCCTGATGATTTTGTTCTTTGGTCTCTATTTTTGATACTTCCATATTAATTCTCCTCCATAATTTTCGTAAACTCTTCCATCAGCGTATTCACTTTGAACGGCTGTCCTTCCACCCTGTTGTATTTGTGGATGTTATCCAGATCCTGAAATTTCCCACTCAGGTAATTGGCAAACTGCCCATCGTTCTGTTCTGCCACAATTACTTTTTTATATTTTTTCAGCAATTGGTGGGTGTTACGGGGCAGCGGGGAGATATACCTGAAATGAGCGTAGGCAACCTTTTTCCCGTTTGCATTGAGGCGTAGTGATGCTTCCAGCAAGTGACCATACGTGCCACCCCATCCAACGATCAACGTATCTGCATCCTTGTCGCCCGTTACCTCTTGTTCGGAGATGAAATCGGCAATTTTTTCTACTTTCGCCTTACGGGTATCTACCATCAATTGGTGGTTATCGGGATTCGACGAGATCACACCGGTGAGGCAGTCTTTTTCCAATCCTCCGATGCGGTGCATAAATTCCGGTGTTCCGGCGACCCCCCAATACCGGACGAGTGTCTCTTCGTCGCGGGCGTAGGGTGTCCACTCTTCCGGGTTCCCATTGTATTTATCTTGTACGTAAGGTGGTTTGATATCGGGATAATCTTTCATCTCGGGAATTTTCCATGCCGATGAGCCGTTGGCAATATAACCGTCGGTAAGTAAAATGACGGGTGTCATATGTTCCAGCGCTACTTTCGACGCTTCAAAAGTGCTTTCAAAGCAGTCGGTGGGTGATGCGGCCGCCATTACTACCAGCGGACTTTCACCGTTACGTCCATAAAGCGCCTGATTAAGGTCGCTCTGTTCACTTTTGGTGGGCATTCCGGTGGAGGGACCGCTGCGTTGCACATCGATCACGACCAATGGTAATTCGGTCATCACGGCCAGTCCCAATGCTTCACTTTTGAGAGATAGTCCCGGTCCGGATGTGGAGGTGGCCGCCAGATAACCGGCAAAACTGGCACCTATGGATGAGGTGATTCCGGCAATTTCATCTTCCATCTGCAGGGCCTTCACTCCAAAATCCTTGCGCTTGGTGAGTTCCTGCAGAATATCGGTGGCAGGAGTGATTGGATAGGATCCGAGGAAGAGTTTCAGACCCGCCTTTTCTGCAGCGGCAATCAATCCATACGCTACGGCGGTATTTCCGTTGATATCAGTATAAAAACCTTTGGCCGATTCAACAGGGTCGATACTGTAAGTGGAAGCAGTCATGTCGGTATTGTTCCCGTAGTTGTACCCGTCGGTAAGTGCTTTGATGTTGGCCTTTACCAATAGGGGTCTTTTCGAGAATTTCTGTTCGAGCAGCTTGTCTGCTATTTCCAGTGGG
>JAAYFR010000460.1 GCA_012728155.1 Bacteroidales bacterium
GACCAGGTCAAGTGCCTGCACACCAATCAGCATGACCGGCCCATAAATCAAGAAACCAATTGCAATCAGCGCAATATTATCAACCATCACATTTCCTGCAGGATTTTTCCAATAAATAAAAATAGCCACCATCACCAGCAACATATAGATTATCGTAGCCGGAGCTCTCCTGCCTTTAAAAACTTTGTCTGATATCCATCCACAAAGCAGTGTCCCGGGTATTCCTGCATATTCATAGGCGAAATAGGCCCATCCGGCTTCCTTTACCGAGAAGTCTTTGGTCTCACTCAGAAAAACCGGTGCCCAATCGAGTATTCCATAACGCACCAGATAGACCATCACGTTGGCAACAGCAATCAGCCAGAGAAACTTATTCCTGAATACATATTTAAAAAATATATCCTTGGTCGAAAATTCCTCTTCATAGCTCGCTTTATAATCTTTTGGGTAATCGTTCTTGTATTTTTCAATATTGGGCAACCCACATGATTGCGGTGTATCCCTTACAAGCAAATAGGTGATAAAGGCTAAAATTATGGCAATTGCAGCCGGAAAATAGAGTTTACTCTGCCAGTCACCAAAAATAGCCACACCCAGAATGGCGAGAGGACCTACAAGTCCGCCTCCCACATTATGGGCAACATTCCAAATCGACATCTTTGTACCTCTCTCCTTCACGGAAAACCAATGCACCATCACTCTTCCCGATGCAGGCCAACCCATACCTTGGAACCAGCCATTCACAAACATGACCATAAACATGACCACTACCGACGAAGTGAGTGCCGGTATCGTTCCAAAGCTGAATATGGTGACGCCGGAAAGAAATAGCCCCAAACTCATAAAAACTCGTGCGTTACTTCGATCCGATACACCTCCCATCAAGAATTTACTGAGCCCGTAAGAGAGGGAAACCGCTGCAGCAATAAATCCTAATGCCCCTCTTGAATATCCCATCTCAATTAGATCGGGCATCACCAGTGAAAAATTCTTTCTTACGAGATAATAGGAGGCATAGCCGATAAAAATACCCATAAACACCTGAAATCGAAGCCTCTTATAGGTAGGATCAATTTTCTCTTCAGCTATCAGTTCTTTGTGAGGAGGTGGTTTTAAAATACCTTTCATTTTTTTAATTTTTATAAATCAATACTAAAAAAGCTTTTACTTTCAACTTACTAAAACAAATATATAAAATAATTTATGAAAGGAAGTAATTTTGTGCAATAGCTGTATACTCTTTTACCTGCTCTTTTTCCCAGCTCTGATCCTTATTCAGTTCCTTTGCCATAATAGCAGCCACCTCAGACGACATCTCAATGGAGGCCTTCGCATCCATATACAACGCTCTAACCCTACGAGCCAGTACGTCGTCTACAGTAAGTGCCATCTCTTCCCGCACAGCCCATATAACCTCAGCCACAGTAAATTCGAGTCTCGGATGCAGTTTTTTGGCATACTCCGGGTTTTCTTTTTGCAAACGTAGAATTTGCTCCTGATCGCTACCATATATATATAGGTGATCATTCCGGTCGGGATTAGTCATATAGCCATGAATTTTCAGATGCTTGGTCTTACACGTTCTATGGGTCAATCCGTTTGTTTTTTCGGCAAGATTTACTGTTTCTTCTGCCATAATACGATAGGTGGTCCACTTTCCTCCGGTAATGGTAACCAAACCCGAATCGGAAGAAAGCAACTTATGGCTACGCGATATCTCTTTTGTCTTTGTCTCTTCCGATTGTTTGGTTGGTGCAGCCAGTGGTCTAAGTCCGGCAAACACACACAACACATCCTTGCGTTGGGGTTTTCTCACCAAATACCTTCCCGCGGTTTCAAGAATAAAATCAACCTCTTCATCGAGAGGCTTCGGTTCCATTACGAACTCTTTAACCGGCGTATCAGTTGTTCCCAAAATAATCCGATTATGCCATGGAACGCCAAACATCACCCTGCCATCACTGGTTTTGGGCACCATAATGGCGTCATCACTATCCAGAAAAGATCCGTCAACCACCACATGTACACCTTGACTGGGGCGTACCATCGGTCTCTGTGAGGGATTATCCATCTTGATGATATTATCCACAAAAATACCGGTAGCATTGACAATACATTTACCTTTCAATTCGAAAGTATCACCGGACATTTTATCTTCAACCACCACTCCGGTCACTTTCCCGTTTTCTTTTTTCAGATTGGTCACGCCGGCATAGTTCACAACAACTGCTCCATTTTCTACTGCAGTCTGTACCAAATTGACAGCCAATCGGGAATCGTCGAACTGACCATCCTGGTAAGAGACTCCCCCTCTCAATCCCTTTTGTTCAATTTGGGGAATATGCTCGATGACACTTTTTTTACTCATCGGCAATGAACGACCCAACCCCATCCTTCCCGAAAGAAGGTCATAAACAGTCAAACCGATGGTGTAGAAAGGTCTCTCCCACCATTTATAATTGCCAATGATAAAACGTTGATTTTTTACCAAGTGAGGTGCATTTTTTCTGAGGAACCCCCTCTCATGCAACGCCTCCCTTACCAGGGCAACGTCACCTTGCTGAAGATAACGGACTCCACCATGTACTAATTTTGTACTTCTGCTCGAAGTAGCTTTTGCGAAATCGGATTGTTCCAACAACACTGTCTTATATCCGCGAGTAGCCGCATCCACTGCAACACCAAGGCCGGTAGCACCCCCACCTATCACGATAAAATCCCAGGATGTAGTCTCTGCACTCTTTTTTAACTGATTGATATAACTTGCACGATCCATAATAAAAAGTATTTGTGCACAAAAATAAAAGTATTCTTTTGAATATCAAAACTTTTCGAAAGTTTTTTTATAGTATAAAAAGCAAAATAGTATTAAATTCGAAAGTATTATGATCGCATGATGAAATAAAAAAGCATTATTTCATTGATAGACAGGTTTTTATATTAAAAGAACCAGTCTACATCAATAAACTACATTATAGGAAAAATTATCAATTATTTTGAAGCAATAGAAGAATATAAAATAAATAAATCAGACAAGCGTGACCTTAATCCCCTTATCTCGAATAATCTGCAATAAACTTTGCGGCGCATTTTTGTCGGTTATAATATGGTGAACCCGCTCAATATCACAAATTTTACCAAATCCCTGTTTCCCAAATTTAGAGGAATCTGCCAATACGATAACCTCTTTTGCCGCATTCAACATATATTGATTCAAATGGGCTTCAGCAATGTTGCTGGTGGTGAGACCAAAGTCGATTCCAATTCCATCCACACCTATAAATAACTTATTGCACATCAGCCCCTCCAAAAATTGCTCACTATATGTCCCTACCGCGGAGGCTGAACTTTTTCGCATGTCTCCACCCAATTGAATGATCTCCACATTGGGATAATAACAAAGTGTCAAAGAGACCTTTACCGATGGCGTAACAACCGTTAACGGTTCATTCATCGGTATTTTTCGGGCGAAAAACAACAAGGTGGTTCCTGAAGCGATGATAATCCGGTCATTATTGTTCAACAACTTGCTGGCAGCTTCTGCAATACGCATTTTCTCATCCACATTGATTTTTTCCTTCTCATCGATATGCCGATCACTAATAAGGGAACTTACCGGACTTGCCCCTCCATGACTTCTCAAAAGGAGTTTTTTTCTTTCAAGATCTTTCAAATCCTTTCGAATTGTCACCTCCGATACGCCAAGTGCGCGACTGAAGTCTTGTACTGTAACATATCTCTTCTTTTCAAGTTCATCTAAAATGACCCTGTATCTCTGGGTACTGTTCATCTTCTTAGTGGATGCTTTCATTATTTCAATATCATTTGCTTTCTCTCAAATGGAATAAAAAACTATTTTCGGTATTCAAATCTAATGTCCGACAAAGATTAATAGCACACTTAATCATTATAGTAAGGCAAAACTACACAAAAGAATTTCGACCACAAAATAAGTGTTGTAAATAATTCATAATTGATAGAATTTATTAAAAGTAATTATTCCTCCGCTTTTGATTCACGCAACATCTTATATCGAATGTTATATATTTATTTTACCTTTGCAGCTTGTTTTTTATCGCTAATCGTACCAAATAGCTTTCCGGCAAAACAAGAGAGTAAGGAGAGCTATTCCACCGATTTTTTTAAAAAATTCTCTGCTCTATGAAAAAAGGTTGTGTCTTTTTTGCTCTTCTCTTTCTCTCTCATGGCCTCATTGCACAAGAGGTGAAGCCAGTAAAAAATGTAATCATGATGATTCCCGATGGTACTTCTGCAAGCGTCTATTCTGCCGCACGTTGGTTCAAATATTACAATGGCATGGAATATAAGCTCAACGTGGACCCCTACCTCACTGGAACCGTCTCCACCTTTTCATCCAATGCGCCAATCGGCGACTCGGCACCTACTGGATCCACCTACGCCACCGGCATATTGCAACAGGAAGGGAATGTGGGCATCCATCCTGCTGTTTCCGATAACGACTTATTTCCGGTTGACTCGCCCCGCACCTATCAACCTGCCGCTAATATATTGGAAGCTTCGAAAATAGAAAAAAATAAAGCGGTGGGGATAGTCGTCACTTGTAAATTTTCTCACGCCACCCCGGCCGATTTCTCCGCGCATTATTATAATCGCGATAGATACAAGGTGATTGCCCCACAGATTGCCTACCAGAATCTGGATCTGCTCTTTGCAGGGGGAAATGGTCTCCTTACGGATGATATGAAAAATCATTTTGTAAAGAATGAGACAACACTTATTCAAGATGACAAAGAGGCACTCCTTCATTTTAGTGCCAACGGGAAAGTTTGGGCGTTGTTTGACGAGATTGCCATGCCTTACCATATCGACAAAGATCTCGACAGGATACCCTCACTCGCAGAAATGACAGAAAAGGCATTAGAGCTGCTGTCGAAAAATCCAAACGGTTTTTTCCTGATGGTCGAAGGTAGCCATGTAGATTGGGCGGCGCACGCCAACGATCCGGCCACCATGATTGAGGAGTTCCTTGCTTTTGATGATGCGGTAGGAAAAGTGATGGCCTTCGCCGAAAAAGAGGGCAATACGGCGGTAGTGATAGCCTCCGATCACGGCAACAGCGGTTTTTCCATCGGCTCGAAGAACTGTTCCGATTCCGGAAAACTCTCCCTCGAACAACTTTTTGGAAACGTATCTAAATATAAGATGAGTAGCGTGGCTTTAGAATCGATCCTGATACACAGCAAGCCCGAAAAAATCAAAGAGATATTCAAAGAATATACCGATATTGATCTTTCCGATGAGGAGATGGAGATGCTTCTTTCATCCAAAAATTACAAGGAAGCCGACTACACCCAGGTGGGCACCAGCAAAAATCTCGCCTACAATATCGGGAAAATATTAAACTCCAAAACCTGTTTTGGGTTTACCACGGGATCACACACGGGCGAAGAGGTGCTACTCGCATCTTACCACCCACAGGGAGATATCCTCAAGGGAAATGTAACAAACAGGGAGTTGAATCAGTACCTGCAGAAAGTTACGGGATTAGAAAGATCACTACAGGAGCTATCCGACCGGATATTCGCCAAGTATGATCAAGTTTTTAATGGCATGAATTGGTCTATCGACAAGGGTAATCCCAACTTCCCAGTACTAAAGGTGAAGAAAGGAAAAAACATCCTCGAAGTGAAAGCTTTCTCTTCTGTGGCCACATTGAACGGGAAGCCGTTCGACTTGGGATCCGTGACTGTTTACATTGATAAAAACGACACTTTCTACTTGCCGGTCGAACTTGCGGAAAAGCTTTAATTTACTTTCACACATCCCGTTTTACCATCACTGCTCCTCGCGCTTTACAACCACGTCGCCTTGAAATGAGATCGATTGCCTATCGGCATCGCTTATATCGAGACGGGCTGTTCCGTTCTCCCATAGATCCAATCTAAAAACAAGAGGTCGATCTAAATCACGCAATGTGAGAAGCAAATCCCAATTCCCTTTCTTCTTTCCTTTTCTCACACCATATTCAAAATCGGTGCTTGTAAAGCGGTATCCCCCCTCACTTGGAGTTAAGGGTGCGCGATAGGCACGACCATAATAGGGTAGATAAACCTTTACGGTGTCCGCTGATACTTTCAGATCATAATAGGGAGAAAGATAGATCGATTTATAGCCGGTGGGGTATGCATAAGTTGCTTTAAATGTAAAATCGGGTATCTCCACCGCTTTACGAATATCTACAGCCAATTTCTCTTTTTCGACAGTTTTCTGCGAAGTTCCGCAAGCATAAAAAAAAACAATGGAGAAGAGTGCTACCCATCCAAAAAAATGCATATGGTTTTTCATATTTCCTCATCATTCAATAAGAAACTTTTCTTATCGGGAATTACCATATAGTAAACAGATAAATAGTCGGTTTTGTTTGTTCTCTTCTGTCAACAGCTCTTTAGCATCTCTTGAATTTCAGCCAAATTTTCCGCAATGATATCTGGTATCAGATCCGATTGCTCCACTATTTCCATCGTAGTTTCACCCGACATCACCAAAATACCAACCGCACCAGCATTGTAAGCCATGCGCACATCGGTATAGATACGGTCGCCAACCATTGCCACCTCAGATGGGTGAAGTGAATAGCGCTCCAAGATACCGCTTAACATACGTGGATCGGGCTTTCCAATCACAACATCCGGTTTTCTGCCGGATGCGCTTTCTATACAGGCACAAATAGAGCCACAATCCACTAAGATAGTCGGTTTATCAGTAGGACAAACCCAATCGGGATTGGTCGCGATATAGGGAATACCCCGGTTTGCCCACCAGGAAGCCCGACACAAACGAGCATATACCAACGACTTATCAAAACCAACCACCAACATATCCGGCACATCATCGGCATCATCGGCCGTGGAGACAAAACCAGCCTCCTCAAATTCAGCGATCATGCTGGGAGTGCCCAGAATAAACAATCTTTTGGTTTCGGGATGATGGACTTTGATATAGTCGATCGTGGCTTGGGCAGAAGTATACATCTCCTCTTTCGTAGCTTTTATCCCGATTTTCTCCAAATGACCAAGGTAATCGGAGGTGCTCTTCGAAGGGTTATTGGTCAGAAACGAATAACCTATGCCCCTCTCTTTCAAAAAATCAAGAAAGGGAATGGTGAAAGGGAAAAGCGTTCCCCCATTATAGATTGTCCCATCCATATCCAATGCAAAATGCTTGATCTTCTTTAAGCTTTCTTTGAGTTGGGAAGGGGTGCCAAGTCTCATTTTCTCTATATATTTACACATAGTTGAATCAAATTAAATATTTTGTATTTCCTCCTCATATCCATCGGCTTTGGCTTTCCACATCAATAGAAAGACAAAGGTAGACAATATCGCCACACCGATCATCCCCATGAAGACATAGTCCCAACTCTTTGCAGGATTCACTTTGTTCATCATATCCACAAAATAACCCACTCCGATGCCCGATACGAGTCCGCTGGCATAGCCAAATAATCCGGTCAATCCGTTTGCCGTAGCAGCTCCACGGTTTGTCGCCTGATTCGCCGCCGCGATACCAATCAGCGCCTGCGGACCATAGATGAAGAAACCGGCCATGGCTAAGGTGAACACCATCACCCAAGGAGAGGTGCCAGAGGGTAGCAGCAAGAAAGCTGTCATAAACAGAGCTACTCCGATCATGCAGAAGAGGCAAGTACGGTGAGCCCTCCCCTTCAAAAACTTATCGGTGACCCAACCTGCAAGCAACATGCCCACAATACCGAAAATTTCGAACACGGCAACCGTCCATCCCGCATGGGAGAGCGACATACCCCGAGCCTCTTTCAAAAAAGTGGGGCCCCAATCCAATACAGCAAATCGAACAATATAGACAAAGAAGTTTGCAATTCCCAATATCCAGATCCATTTGTTACGATAGACATGTTTGCGCACAAATGCCTTGTAATCGGCAGAAGAGTCTTTTCCCTTTTTAATGGTCTTATGAAGCTCAGGCAAGCCCACAGAGGATGGAGTATCTCTCAGCGAGAGAAACAACCCGAATGAACCCACCAATGCAATCATTGCGGGAATCCAGAAACACCATTTCCACGCTCCTATATGTGCTGCCGATTCAAGCACACTCTTCATCTTTTCCGTATCGGCCAAGTCAACATTCAGGTTTGCTGCAATTTGTGCCACCACTTCAGGATTAGCACTCATATCGGTACCGAGAGTCCCCATGATATAACCGCAAAGGATGGCCACAAGACTCGCACCGATAGAGTGAGAAGTATTCCAAATCGACATCTTGGTAGCCAGCTCCTGCGGTGGGATCCAGTGGGTAAGCAGTCGCGCTACCGGCGGGAAACCGCTCCCCTGAATCAAATTGTTCAGCACCAAGATAATACCGAAGATAAGTACCATTGTATTGGTAAACATCGGGCCACCGGTCTCACCAGTGATTAGCGAACTCAAGTCAACCCCAAATCCGAAGGCAAAGTTGGCAATGGCACAGAGGAACAGACCAATCGACATATGATAACGGGCATTCATCCGATCGGCAATGATACCATTCAGGAAGCGGGATATACCATACACAACAGTCACGAGGGTCATGATGATACCAAAGCTGGTCTTGGTGATGCCATATTCAGCACTTAATCCGGGGATTGCAAAAGAGAAATTCTTACGTACGAAATAAAAAAAAGCATACCCCACCATTGTGGCAATTAACGTGCGGGACTGCCAATACTTGAATGATTTCCTTGTGTTCGCTTCCATTAGTGGCAACTATTTAAAAGAGTTTTTTTCCAATAGTAGGCAAAAATACAGTTTTATTTTTTGTTATCAAAATGTTTCGAATAAAGTCGGAAATATGAAATTCCATTTTCGGATATAGATCATTATTATTCACGAAAAATGAACTATGGATGGGAAGAGATGTGAAATATAGAACAGCACCATCAACAACAACATCCCATATGCTGTAAAGATATGGTTTCGAGAATTTGTTCTTGAGTAGAGATAGGCGATCAGGAATGAGATGAGCGCGAGGGAAAACAACAAGAAAAAAAAGGTTTCTAACCAATATAGCATCTGAAGTAACAGCAGGAAAACAATCAGGAAAGAGATGAATTGCATCAAAGAAAGTGTGAGTGCCTTGTCGCGATTATATACCTTGACGCTAAAAATCATATTCATTATGAAAAAAAATCCTACAAACAAAATCTCACCCCACTGCAACAGAGAAAATCGAGGTATTTCCAGTAGTGACAACGATTGAAACTCTAAAAATGGACGGATGAAACGGGGAATATCATCCATCAGCCAATAGAGTGAGAAGATTGACACATACACAAGGAAGAGCGCAAACAGGGAAGAGGCAAAAGAGCGAAGTTGGGGACCCCTCATCGACCGTTCACCAATCCACCATAAAGGCAATACGAAAAGGGCGTAGATCTGGAACAGTGAAGCTATCGCAATCAATATCGATGCCCGAAAGGAACAAAGATATGAATCAGGTTTCTGAAACGACTCCAGAAGCGGAAAAAAAGCCAGAAGGAGAAAGATAAGAGCTATATAATCACCCGACATGACTAAAAAAATAGGGTGGATGCTCAATAAAAACAGAGGTGTGGAAAAAGGCAAGTTGGATCTCGAACGTGTTAAATTAAATCGACCATTTAATAGTGAGAGTATCCATGCGATCAAAAAGAGAGCGAATGTGGATCCCAGCAATGACACTTCTGGAAGGATAAAAAGATCTGCTATTGGCTCCCAAAGATAATTGTCTCCAAATGAGACAATCCGAGGCAATCCCTCTATATGGAACAGGAGAAGACGCATGATTATCACTCCTAAAACTAAGAGCAGAGGAAGTGAGCGTCCCTCCACAAAAAATGCACGAAATGATTTGACAACACTGTGCATGATCACACTACATTTTATTTAGATCAAAGCCGATATCTTTTCTGAAGTAGCTATTCTCGAAGTCGATTTTCGTTATATTCTTATAAGATATACCCAATGCTTCATCCATGGTTTTCCCATAAGAGGTGACAGAAAGAACGCGCCCCCCCGATGTGACAATTTTCTCGCCTACACTTTTTGTCCCGGCATGAAAAACAAGCCTATCCTCTATATCATTCAACCCTTCAATAGGTTTCCCTTTTTCATAGGCTCCCGGATATCCACCAGACACCATCATCACCGTCACAGCACAACGGTCATCTATTTCCAATATTTTCTCATCCAATGTTTCGGTAGCTACAGCAATCAATAACTCCAGCAGATCCGACTTGATCAAAGGGAGCACCACTTCCGTTTCCGGATCACCCATCCGCACATTATATTCAATCACTTTCGGCTCATCTCCCACATTAATCAACCCGACAAAAATAAACCCTTTGTACTCTATCTTCTCTTTTTGCAACCCCTCAATAGTCGGCTCCACAATCCGGATCCGCACTTTCTCCATAAACAGATCATCAGCAAAAGAGACGGGAGACACTGCTCCCATTCCTCCGGTATTCAGTCCGGTATCACCCTCGCCGATCCGTTTGTAGTCCTTCGCCACCGGAAGAATTTTATATGATTTCCCATCAGTTAATACAAATACCGAACACTCAATCCCCGACAGGAACTCTTCTATCACCACACTCCTGCTGGCCATACCGAACTTTCCGTTGAGCATCTCCAAAAGCGATTGTTTCGCCTCATCCAGATTGTTCAATATCAGCACCCCTTTTCCTGCTGCCAACCCATCTGCTTTCAACACATAGGGTGCCTGGAGCGAGTCCAGGAAAACATTTCCATCCGTCAGATTCTCAAGGGTAACTGTCTTGAAACGGGCAGTCGGGATATCATAAGAGGTCATAAACCGTTTGGCAAAATCCTTGCTCCCCTCTAACTGCGCCCCTTTCTTAGAAGGGCCAATCACAGCAATATGGCAGAGATCTTCGTCCTTATGAAAATAATCATATATCCCCTCCACCAAAGGCACCTCGGGACCAACAACAATCATATCGATATCATGATTGAGCGAAAACTGTTTCATCGCAGTGAAATCTGTCACATTAATTTCAACATTCGTTCCTAACGATGCAGTACCTGCATTGCCAGGGGCGATATAAAGATTGTTGAGTAGGCTGCTTTTTTGAATTTTCCAAGCCAATGCATGCTCACGACCACCGGAGCCAAGAAGAAGAATGTTCATAGAATGATAAGTTGAAAACTAATAATTAAAACATACAAAGCTACTAAAAAAATGATTTTGTTCCACGACAATGGAAGAAAATCGTCGGGAGGTTGCTATCTTTGCACTATCAAGCAGTAAATAGTATGAAGATAAAGACAAACCGAATATCAGCCCTTTTTGGCATTCGCTATCCTATCATCCAAGCGGGAATGGTATGGTGCAGCGGTTGGAAGTTGGCATCAGCAGTGAGCAATGCCGGAGGGTTGGGATTGATTGGAGCGGGGTCGATGCATCCCGACACGTTGCAGGAACATATCCGAAAATGCAAGAGGGCCACAACACAACCGTTCGGGATAAATGTACCGTTGATATACCCCCAGATAGAGGAGATCATGCAAATCATCGTGGAAGAGAAAGTTGCAGTCGTCTTCACTTCGGCCGGTAACCCTAAAATATGGACTACAAAACTTAAAGCCGAAGGGATCAAGGTGGCCCATGTGGTGTCAAGCTCCCGGTTTGCCGTTAAATGTGCGGAAGCCGATGTCGACGCTGTCGTCGCCGAAGGATTTGAAGCAGGTGGTCATAACGGTCGCGAAGAAACCACCACTTTTGCTTTAATTCCTCAGGTGAGAAAAGCGATTGATCTACCGCTTATCGCTGCGGGTGGTATTGGCTCGGGCGAAGCAATGGCTGCCGCATTTGCACTGGGTGCCGAAGGGGTACAGGTGGGCACACGCTTCGCATTGACCGAAGAGAGTTCCGCCAGCGGAGCATTCAAACAACGGTGCATCTCCCTAAATGAAGGAGATACAGTGTTGTCACTCAAAAAATTGAATCCAACACGATTGATAAAAAACGAGTTCTACCAACAGGTACAGCAATTGGAAGATCGTGGCGCCACATCCGAAGAGTTACGTGAGCTGTTGGGCAGAGGACGTTCTAAGCGAGGTATCTTCGAAGGAGATCTTTCAGAAGGAGAACTGGAAATCGGCCAAATCGCATCTCATATAAGGGAGATCATTCCTGCCGGACAGGTCATCGAAGAAATGGTTGACCAGTACAACCGGGCCATTCAACGGTTATCTCAAACAGTCATCGACAATCCATAATTGGCATAACTTGCCCGATTCATCGGAATTGACACACTAATCTTAATATGCAGTTTACACTTTTTCCATCAGAACAATTCTCTTTTTTCAGCCTGAGTAGCGGCAGTTGCGGCAACTGCTATTTTTTGGGGAATCCCCATTGGGGAATCCTGATCGATGCCGGCATCGGTCCACGAATCATTAAGAAGCGGCTCGCACAGTACGGAATCCAACTCTCCTCCATTATGGCTATTTTAGTCACACACGACCATTACGACCACATCAAATCGGTGGGTTGGCTGGGAGAGAAGTTGCATATCCCGGTTTATGCTACCCGTGAGGTACACAAGGCAATCATGAACCACTCTCTGATCCGCAATAACCTTAACGGTTCTACTAAATATATTGAAAAAGGGGAAATGTTCCAGATCGAAGATTTCAAAATTACCGCTTTCAACGTGCCCCACGACAGTGTGGACAATTCCGGATTCTTCATTCAATTTGATAACCACAGGTTCACGTTGGCTACCGATGTAGGTGCCATTACCGACGAAGTAGCCTACTATATATGCAAGGCCAACCACCTCGTCATCGAAGCGAACTACGATGAGGAGATGCTCAACAACGGCCGTTATCCCTATCATTTGAAACAACGAATATCTTCCGGGGTGGGACACCTGAGCAATCGCCAGACAGCCGAATTCTTAGCCGACAACTATTCGTCCGACCTAAAGAATATCTGGCTCTGCCATCTCAGTGGAGACAACAATAGTCCGGAAGTGGCTTACCAAACAGTTGAAACACACCTCCACCGCAAAGGAATCAAGGTGGGAAGACAGGTGTCGCTACAGGTATTGGAACGAAATATATTATCCTCTAAAACCGATTTTTAACCGGTTTAGTATCCGGAAGAGCATCTTCTAATTACACCTGAAATGGAAAAGACGCTGAAAGAAAAAACCGTAAACGCATTAGTCTGGAATACATTCGACAAGACGTTTTCCCAGATAATATACGCCGTTGTCGGGATTATTCTGGCCAACACTCTTTTCCCCGAAGATTTCGGATTGATCGGCATCATCACGGTCTTCTCTGCTTTTATCACGGTCTTCATGGATGGCGGTTTCACAGTGGTACTCATACAACGAAAAAATATCAGCGAGAGGGATTATAATACCATTTTCTTTTTCAATTTATCTGTCGCAATAGTACTCTATCTGCTGCTCTTTTCTCTGGCGCCACTTATCGCGGACTGGTTCGGAGATGCACGGCTGATCCCGCTCTCCCGAACCATGTTCGTCACTGTAATCATACAGGCTTTCGGACTGGTGCAAAGCACTATTCTGATGCGCAATATGCGGATGAAGGCCTTTGCCATCTCAAATATTGTGCCATTGCTGGTATCAGGAAGCATTGCCGTGATATTGGCTTTAAACGGATACGGCCCCTGGGCGTTGGTGGCACAAGCACTGGCATTGGCTACTACCCGTTCTATCCTGCTATGGGTACAGAACAGCTGGCGCCCCCGTCTTCAGTTCGATAAAAATTCTTTCCTTACTCTCTATTCAAGTGGGAAGAATATGCTCCTCACCTCATTTACCGGCACACTGTTCCAGAACCTCTATCCACTGATCATCGGTATCTGGTATAGCATCAAAGAGTTGGGGTATTACACCCAGGCCGACCGATGGAGCAAGATGGGATATACTGCTCTGGGACAGGCATTGGGACAGTCGCTCTTCCCGGCACTCTCCTCTATCCAGGATGATCCCGAGCGGATGCAACGAGTTTACGGGAAAACGAACCGTACAGCCGCCTATCTCTCTTTTCCCTTTTTCATGGGATTGATTGTCGTTGCAACACCCTTATTCCATGTGCTGTTCGGCACAAAATGGGATGCTTCGATCCCACTGTTCCAGCTCCTGCTGGTGAAAGGGATCTTCTTCGTCTTCACTACCCTGATGACCAATTATATTACCGCACAGGGAAAAATGAAGACAATCTTCCATTTCGAGTTGATAAAAAACGGGGTAATCCTCCTTGCCATCCTACTGACTGTGCGGATAAGCATCCCCGCTTTAGTGGCTGGACAGGCCGTAGCCGGATTGATCCATTATATCATCGCACTGATCATCACAAACCGCACCACTCACTACTCTATTAAACAACAGCTGAAAGACATATCTCCCTATATCGTGATCGGCGGATTGATGTGCGCCCTCCTGACGCTTATACCCATGATGACCAGTAACCCGTGGTTGCAACTCCTGTTGCAAAGCATCACTGGATTTTCGCTTTACGTCGGAATCAATAAATTGTTACGCTCCACCATTCAACAAGAGATTTTTGCCATGATAGGGAATAAAATAAAAACCGCCTATAAGCCTTGATAGTAACCCTCCCCCTACACTACTTTCAAAAAAAAGGCATAGATTTTATTTAATGGCTTCAAGGGAGAATAGAAACCCCATATGTAAGTGATTAGGGCAATAACGACTCTACGGTAGAGTGAAGCAAGCCACTGTCAGACAAGATTCTCTCTACAAATTCACGGAAAGCACCCTGCCCCCCCTCTCTCTTTGTCACATAATGCACCTCTTTTTGAATATAAAGTGAAGCATCGGCCGGTGCAGCACTGAATCCTACTGCACGCAATAGAGGCAGGTCGTTGATATCATCCCCGATAAAAGCGACATCTTGGAGTGAAATATGGAGATCTGTACAAAGTTGTTTCGCCAGCGTCAATTTATTCCCAACTCCAATATAACAATGCTCTTTTATACGCAACTTCATAGCCCGCTGTATCACGATTTCCGTATTCTCACCCGTCATGATAACTGTTTCGATACCATGCAGGCGAAGCATTGCAACACCCCATCCATCCCGGACAGAGAATTTTTTCATCACATCGCCCGCTGTCGTATAATACATGCCACCATCCGTCCATACACCATCGATATCGGTAATGACCAACTTTGGGAGTTTTTTATTGATACCATTTTTATCCATATGCATCTGTTCATCTAAGAAGAGCAGTTCTATCGATCAACTCAAAAAATCATCATAAATAATTTCGTCTTTCGGTATTTTCTTCGTTACCATACGTCCAATTACAACTCCCCTCTCCGACCAGTGATAACCGTCACCCGGACTTAATAGATGTAAATCGCTTTCGGAGATTACCTCTCCCGGCAAGAGATCCCGTTTGGCAGCCAACGACCGTTCGAGTTTGCGACGCGCCTCCTCCACCTCCTCTTCTATAAAAAGATCCTCTTTTCCCAACCACCTTTCGGCCACACGGATATCCCGAATCATACGGTTAACCCCGTCAGGGCCCAACGATCCCGCCTGATCGGTCCCTTTCATACGCCGGTCAATCGAGACATGCTTTTCTATCATTTCGGCTCCCATCCCCACGGCCACTGTTGCCGCCGCAATACCGATGGTGTGGTCGGAAAAACCGATACGATACGCTCCGTAATGTTTTTTCAAATAATGAATCGTATTGAGATTCAGCTTATCGGGATGTGTAGGATATTGCGATACACAATGCAATATCGATATATCTGAGTGATGCCGTGTAACGATATCCAATGCCATCTCCAACTCTTTCTTTCCGGTCATACCGGTCGACAGAATGATGGGGATCTTTGTCTCAGCCATCGCCTCCAGCAAAGGAAGATTGGTCAGGTCACGACTGGCAACCTTCAAATAATCGGGGGTAAAGAGTTTCAGCAGAGAGAGGCAACCTATTGCACAAAGTGTTTCTACAAACTCCAAACCTCTTGAACGGGCATGACGGTATATCTCGTAATGCTCTTCATCCGACAGCTCAAGGAATGCGCGGTGGTCGCCGTAGGTTCTGCCAAAAGAATGGGGGGAGTTATAGGGCTGATTCATCTGCGAAACAGAGAGCTCCTCCTTCAGATCGCGCTTGGTCAATTTCACCGCGTCCATCGGCTTCAGGTCGATATTGAAAACCTCCTCTTTCACCGGGCGAGAAACCAGGTCGACAATCAGCTTGGCAATATCTACCGAACCGTTGTGGTTCTGCCCAATCTCTCCAATTATATAGGTATGCTTTTCCATCTTATTATTTTGTGTTCAAAAGGATTTGTTGTCTCATCCGGAGATAAAAACCGGGGAAAGCTTCCAGCGTCTCCAATACCGAAGCAATATCAATCTTGCCATGCCGTTCCAGTGAACGAGCATAGATGATCCGCTGCATTTCAAAATCTTCCGGCGTATCCAGCGTCAGTCGAATATCTTTCTTCTCCTCCACCTCTTTTGGAATTGGAATTAATTCAATATCAAAATATTCTGGATGAGTATAAATATAATTGGTGACATGTTCACGATAAAGCTTCTCGGTCGTTTCGTGAGCAACACGCTTCAGCGCATCTAAAGATACCGCTTCCGGCCAAAATCCCCAATGTGTTTTGATCGTTGGCATCCCCTGCGATGTGGAAAAAGCAATATAATCTTGCAACTGCACCGCGATACGACTGATCAACTCCTCCAGCGTATCCATATCCAAGAAAGGGTTATCGGCACAGACTCGGATCAACTTCTCCACACCAGCTGAAGATGCCGCATCGATAAAACGTTGTAACACATCCTCCTCCTCTCCCCGAAAAAGAGGAAAATCCCATTTTTCTGCAATCGTCGCGAGTAAATCATCCATCGGATTTACAGTAGTCGCTACCAGCATCACAACCCCTTTTTGGGTTGAGAAACGTTCTTTCAACCGTTGTAATAACAACTCCATCACACCCTTCTCTCCATGGAATGGCCTGACCATCTTACCAGGCAGGCGGGTTGCACCCATTCGAGCCTGAATTATTATTCCAATGGCACCCTCTTTTTTCATATCACTCGATTGATATTTTCGTGAATGCATCGATGAAAGAGCCGGGAGTTATATTGACGATTCTCTTTCTTATCTTCCTGCTGTAAGCCTCCACCTCATGATAAGATCGAAATGCTATCGCCATACTGTGCAACAACTCATGCAGCTTATGTGAAGATACTACACGCTGAGTACCTCCCTTGTCGTAGAAATGTGCTCGATCCTCATTCACCACATTATTCTCATCCACCCAAATCTCTTTCATCCATGAATGATCGGCACCCGCCAGATAAATTGTGTCATAAGGCAGATGGAGGGCAACCATCAAGCAAGCCACCAGCACATTACGTGGCCGCGGCATCCCAAGTTGTCTTTTAAAACAAAAGTGACTGAAGCCAACGGATCCCTCCACAGGAGTCGCATTAAACCAATGGATACGGATATAGGGAGAGCGGCTCACCATCTCCTGCCATTCAGCATGCTTGCGTGCACTTACCGGCACGAAAAGATGCATCTCCCATTCCGTTTTATCCACCATCGACACAAAAAGCCTCTGTCGTATCGTATCGATTTTGAAAAAATCGGGATCCATCAACAGGTAAAATTTAGGTCGAAACTTGCAAAAATCTTCCGTAGTAGCAGAGAAATTGACCATCATCAAATCCTTTCCGTCAAGAAAAGAGGAGCGGTCTGACAATAACCGACGGAGTGAAGGACCATTTCCCAACACAACCAACTCTTTGTCCTCTATCGATTGCGAAAATGGAGTTATTTTTTTAGATAACAATAGAATACGAAAAAAACTCAATAGAGAATTTCCAACTTCTCCTATTTTTGCATATAGCTGTTCCAATCCCGACATATTCTCTTTTCAGTTACTACTTATCCGTACAAAAATAGTATATTTGTAAAGGCAATTCAAATATTACAATAGATATTCTGGTAGAAATTGTACGAAAACAACAATTCTGTACGATATTCCCAATTAAATGTTTCCATCGTAGAAGATGAAGCTCCTTTTCATCAGCACATACGACATACAGGGAGGAGCGGCCATTGCTGCCACCCGGTTAATGCAGGCAATGCACCATGCAGGATGCAACGTGTCGATGGCGGTACGTACCCGACAGGGCAACGATATCGCTACATTCACCGCAGGGTGTGCCAGGGGAAACAAAATTCGATTTTATTGGGAACGTGGCATTATCTTCCTGCACAATCGCTTGTCAAAAGAAAACCTGTTCGATGTGTCGATTGCCAACACCGGAACATCAATAACCAAACTGCCAGCTTTCAAGGAGGCGAATATAATCCACCTCCACTGGATAAACCAGGGAATGCTCTCCATAAAAGAAATGGGGGAAATCCTCGCTTCCAACAAAAAAGTGGTGTGGACCATGCACGATATGTGGCCTTTTACCGGCATCTGCCACCATGCCGGCGACTGTTCCGCTTACACAAAAGGTTGCGGTCACTGCCCCTATCTGAAAGCGCCCTCCCGGAACGATCTCTCGCATACTGTTTTCAAGCGGAAGCAATCGGCCTACAGGAAAGGGAATATCACCTTCACCGCCTGTAGCCAATGGCTAAGAGAGCTGGCTGAGAAGAGCCCTCTTACGCAAGGAGAGAAGGTTGTCTCCATCCCCAACCCCATCGATACGGAGATCTATTGCCCAATGGATCAAATTGAAGTACGCAACAAATTAAATCTACCCCTCGACAAAAAGATTGTCCTTTTTGCAGCCATGAAAGCATCCGACAAGCGTAAAGGAATGGACTATTTAGTGGAGGCCGTCAGGTTGATGGATCACCATTGTGACAACCTGCTCTTCCTTATCGCCGGAAACCAGGGAGAAGAGATAGAAAAACAACTGCCACTGCCATCAAAAAGTATGGGATATGTCTCCCCACAACAGATGCCGATGCTATATAATGCAGCCGACCTATTTGTCACCCCCTCACTCTATGAAAACCTGCCCAACACCATCATGGAGGCGATGGCCTGCGGAATACCCTGCGTGGGTTTTCAAACTGGTGGCATTCCTGAAATGATCACGCATGGTGAAAATGGTTATGTTGCCAGATACAAAGATGCCGCCGATCTGGCGGAAGGGATGCTGTGGGCTTTGGGTGAAGAGGTTCATCCTACACTTTCCACCAACGGCCGCCGGAAAGTGTTAGAGGAATATGCAGAGGAAAAAGTGATACAACAGTATAGAAAAATTTATGAGGATGAATCAAAATAACAATATCACCGATAAAAATTATTGGGAGAAGTATTGGGAAAATTACCAATACGACAAGATCCCTCAGAAAGTGGTGTTCGAAAAATTTATGCCGAGACTGACCCGGGGAGAGCACTTTATCGAGATCGGCGGTTTCCCAGGGGTAAACGCTGCCTTTTTCTATCAGCGGGGCATCCACGACGTAACGATACTCGATTTCCATATCAACAAAGAGATTGTCCGCAATTTTGAGAAGATCAACGGACTGCCGGCAGGGAGCATCAGGTGTATCGACAATGATTTTTTCACCTTTTCCTCCGACAGGAAATATGATATCGTCTTCTCGTCCGGTTTTATCGAGCATTTCGAAGATACACAAGATGTGATCAGGCGCCATGTGGAAC
>JAAYFR010000461.1 GCA_012728155.1 Bacteroidales bacterium
CCCTGCTGCTCCCCGTAAGCGTTGAAGGAAGTGTCGTCGCAGTCAAGGATGATACATTCGGGTTCTTCGTCATAGGAGGCTATGAACTCCTCCACGAAGCATACCCCCATCTCATACAACTCCCGTATGGAACGCCCGTTCTCAAGCCTGGTCATGGTCGGTTGGGAGCTCAGGGGGGAGGAATCGGGGGACTTTCCAGCGCACATTTTCAACACGGAGTCGTCCCTTAAAAGGTCGCAGTCATCGGCATCCTCATAACCACAGGCTACCTGGAAGATACGCTGGGTGAGCATTTCATCGTAGGTGTGATCAATCAGCCAGGGGCAGCGCTTATCCTCTAAGCACCCCGTCAATCGGTCGATAAGACCTATGCGATGATCAAGTCCGCCAAGAAGCAACAATCCCCCCTGGGATGAAAGGTCGGGAGCCGTGAAACTGACCTCGACACGTTTGCCCTGAATGGGGTCAAAGGAAAATAATTCGGGAAATACTAGGTTTTCTGACTGTTTTTTACTATTTTCGTCCATGGAAAAGTTCTTTGCGCGTTTATTTTTATGTTTGTACTACAAATATACGCAGTATCTTGTTTAACAGCAAGATAAAAGAACTTTTCTTTTTAATATGAATAATTCAGGTTAACTGATTATTGCAAAAAATATACAGTGAGATTTTGTAAAGAGGTTTTTTTATTATCTTTGTTAAAATTTGCAGATATTTTTATGAGGTGCTCGAAAAGTATTCTGTTTTAGCTGTTTAAATAATTGGATGATTTATGTTTTAATTTGAGAAGATAGAAGAAATATAAAATATGGCGTTTCGATTTTTTTCAATGTGGTACGGGAAGTGAGAAGTGGGAACGCCTGCGCTTCTTTTTGTTTAATAGGAACTATGATAATTAGAAAGTCTGATAAAATGGAATATTCGATTATTGCGAATTCTGGAATACACATTACTTCGTTTACTTTTGAGATTAACACCAAAGAGAATTTTTCCCTATGGTTTCATGAGTGGTATAATACTACAGACGGGGAATGGATTTTAGATCTAGCACAAGAAGTAAATACTGACACCAATCGTTATTTTTACAAAAAAAAGGAGCTTTTTGAAAATGGCTTTTTAAAAGAAGCAACCGGCAATGGAGACATAGATGTTAATGCATTGCATGAAGAAGGCATCAATCCGATAATGATTGATGACCAGATGCAATATAGTGGCGAAATCTTTAAAATGAATTTTTCGGACAGAAATAACACTTTGTCAAAATTTGAAGATAAATGGTTGCCGATACCATACTTCTTTAAACGTAGCGAAAAAAGATTCAAGTTTGGTCCTTTGAATTGGAGCCGATTTAAATTAACTCCAATTCAAACGACTGATAACTCGATAAAACGATATAAAGTACTGTTAGCTTTTGATACCAGAACCGGGCAGAGTACAAACAAGTACGACGAATGTCCGGTTTTCCCTGATCAATTTGTTTCAGAGATGAAATTCGAAGTTTGCAAGCAAGAATTCTTTCTCATGGATTTCTGTTCTCCAACACATGAATGGGAATATATAAATAATTATATATTCAAATTAGTCCATCCTAAATTAAGTAGTGTAGGAAAAATTAAGTCAGGGCGTAAACTTAATTACGTGGCATCTTTCTATTTGTTGATTGATTATTTAGCTCAAAAAGAGTTATTCCCACAGATAAAGATGTACAAGGATTACGATGTTGTCATAAAAGATGTGGATATGGTTGTCGATATCGGTAACTCAAGGACAACGGCCTTGTTGGTGGAAGATAATACAAATTTCAATCAGGTCAATCAACTACAATTAATAGACTACACGTCTCTATTACAAGCATCAAATGAAACTAATGATATCACAATCTATCAAGAACCATTCGATATGAGACTTGCGTTCCGGAAAGTTGATTTTGGAAAATTCGGTATTCAAGGTAGTAAACAATTTGTATATCCGAGTTTCGTACGTTTGGGGAAAGAAGCAAATTACTTGATTCATAAAGCAACTGAGACCAATGTTAATCAAGAAAAATTATCTACACTATCAAGCCCTAAAAGATATCTTTGGGACAGCCGTAGAAGTAAAGAGGAGTGGAAGTTCATAGTTCTCGAAGGAGAAGCAGATGGACACATCTTAAATATACCGGGTATCAGTGAACAACTTCAAAGTGATGGACAGTTAGCGAAAAATACAACAGGTGGTCAATCTTATCATTATTCAAGATGCTCTTTAATGACTTTTGCATTTTTAGAGATGCTTGTGCAGGCACAAACTCAAATCAATAGTGATAAGTATCGAAC
>JAAYFR010000052.1 GCA_012728155.1 Bacteroidales bacterium
CAATAAAATTATTGGACAAATTCTGTGTAAATTTCTATTTTTTACTATTTTTACAGACAGCACAATTTTACCCGTATATGCCCAAAACTCTTTTCAACATTCACAAGCCAGAAAGGTCATATATTTTTTCTTTTCGTAACTGCACATATAGAGAAAGCAATTTTAAAGAAAATATAATGAGAATAAAAATTAATCGTATCATATTGTTGATGTCGTTGTTCGGATTTAATATTTTCGGCAACAATATTTCTGATAATCAGAGCCTTTCCGAAAATTCCGTACCGACAGATTCTGAAAAAGAGGATGTAAATATTTTTGTTACAACCAGCACACGGTCTAAGGATTTTAAAGCAGAAACGGCAGCATTCAACAGTAAAGATATGATTTCTGCCACGACAATAAAACTTGATCCCGCTACCCGTTTTCAAACATTGGATGGTTTCGGCTCTGCCATTACTGGTTCCACCTGCTACAATTTGATGCAAATGACGAAAGAGAAGAGAGAACAATTTCTAAAAGAGACTTTTTCTCCAACAGAAGGTATGGGGCAGAGTTATGTGAGAATTGCCATTGGTTGTGCTGACTTTTCACTGAGTGAATACAGCTGTTGGGATGACAAAAACGGTGGTTTCGGATTGACATCGGAAGAGACTGATTATGTGATTCCAATTCTTAAAGAGATATTGGATTTAAATCCCGAATTAAAAATCATATCACGCCAAAATTTAAAGCAGCCTCACTGAAAACCAAAGTTTATCTTTTTGATCACAATTTCAATTACGACAATATGGCTGATCAGAACAAATATCCCGTTAAAATATATGAAGCAGGGATTGATGATGAGATAGTAGCAGGTGCCGCTTACCACAATTATGGAGGAAACAAAAGCGAACTGTTGGATATTCATAATAAATTTCCGGAGAAGTAATCGCTCCATATGGTCCATTTAAGAATAAATTGTATTGATCGTTTTTTTTCCTTATTGCACCTCCGAATCGGGCGGAGGGATATGCACCTGCTTTTCCTCCTCTAACGAAGCCACTTCCTTATAATTCCGTAATCTGGGGATGACCTCCTCTTCTGCCATGCCGATGATGAGGCCAAACTCATAGAGGTGGATGATGACCAATCCCTCCCGGTGAAGCTGCTCCGCCACGACAGTGAGCTGGTCCAGATAGATTTCATAGATGGTGATGATGATCTGCCGCATATACACTTTATTTAGGGGCCATAGTGAGACCTTCGCCCACATCTTCCGCCGGTAACGGGAGTGAGCGGGCAATTTTTCTTAATTCGGATTCAATCACCGCCGGGGTGGCATCGGGATATTTCTCGAAGAGTAAAGCAGCGATACCAGCCACAAAAGGGGTAGCCATACTCGTTCCCGACAGGGTACGGTACCTTCTCGGCATGGGCCACGATGAGTGGATATCCACTCCCGGTGCAACAATATCGACCAGTCCGGAGGGGTTGATGGCGCGGTTGGAGAAATTGCCAATCTGCAGTTCCGAGTCTATCGCTCCCACGGCAAGGATAGAAGGGCAATCGGCAGGGCTTGCCACAGGCTCAAACCGTTGTTTCGACCGTTGGCTGTCGTTGCCTGCCGCCGCCACGGTCAACGTTCCTTTCGAACGTGCAAATCGGGCTGCCCGCTCATAAGCTATATCATAACCCTCGCCTTCTGACACGGGTGATCCGAGCGACATCGACAACACCTTACAGCCGTTTCTGGCGGCCCAGGCCATGCCGTTCAGTATCCACGACTGGGCACCACTCCCCAAACGACTACTCAGTACTTTTCCCGCATAGATATGCGCAGCTGACGCTACTCCGTAACGATCTCCCTGCGCATCTGCCAGTCCGCAGGCGATACCGGTGCAATGGGTACCATGTCCGTGGAAATCTTCGATGGTTTCATCGGGAGCAAATGAGGCGGTGGTGATCGTCCGTCCTTCAAAATCGGGATGGGTGGTATCGAATCCGGTATCCAGTACCGCCATTTTGACTCCTGCACCCGTATAGGGAGAATCAAGCACTCCGGTTACCTCTATTCCCCATGTAGCTCCTCGATTGCTATCCTCGTCTACGGCAACTTTATCCGGGATATAGACCACCTTTTCTGGTACGACCAAAAAGCCAGTGCCTGATAATTTTATCTGCTCTGCCTTCTCTTCGTCCACATCTACCAATGCCACACCCAGATCATTGAATACAAGTGCGTCGGCATCCTTTAACCGGCTTTCGTCCGGCGGGTCAGAGATAAAATCGGCAGTAGTGGCTACCGATAGTTTCCATTTCTTTTCGAGTCGTCGAATAGCCTCCATTACCTCCTTGCTCTCGTTGTTGAGGATCAAAAAATAACGGCCGGTATAACGAGGATTATCCGAAGCTACCGACAGGGTGTTTCCTTTCAGGAAGGTTCGTCTTCCAAGTTTGGGGGGTTGCATGATTATGGTTCTTTTTTTCGCGCCACTTCCTTCCACAGGGCAATTTCAGCCTTTTGCCTTCTATTTTCCTCCATGATAGCGAAGAGATTCGGTAGGTAAATCCTTGTATAAAAATAGCCGGTAATAAAACCGGTGACGAGAGCATAGATGAGCAAAGCAATCAGAAACACCCCGGCTGAATCTGCCTGCAACATTGCACCACTGTTATCCACAATATAACCTGCCATGCCTCGCAGGTACCCGGGTATCTTGCCCAATTGGGTAAGGGTTACTCCGATGATGATCTTGGTGAGCCAGTCCGACACTTCTTCCAAGTTGGTATTCGGCATATACTTCGTACTTTTGTCATACTCTTCGTGCGGGTTGTAGTGCTTGTTTAGTTTGGGAATGGCAAACAGAAATCCCAACAATCCGCCCGACAACATAATAGCAAAGGTGACGATAAGCAACAATCCCAGCAAATCCCAATAGCCCGGGGAGCTATTGGCATAGGCAAAACAGGCAATCAGCCCAGGGAGGATTATCGCCAAGGGAAACAGGTGGATACGAAACCCTGTTCCGGCAGAAAGTTTTTTCGCGCTCATGGTTTTTCATTATGATTATTCATTTCACTTCGCCTCAGACTGGAAACTGTCCCATTAGAGAGAGGCGACACACACCCGCCATTGAGACAGGATTTCGAATGATTTCAGCGTCGGCACTTCGTATATAAATATTGTGCGGACACGTTACGTCGCATTGAGATTGCAATATAATAATTTTTTTGATTCCAGCAAACAGTCTGTCCGTGAATTATATTATTTCACCTTTATCAATCATGCTACAGTATAAAAAGAGGCTGTTTTTCAGTAAGAAATAGAGAAAAACAGTCATTTGATGCTATCTTTGCACTCTAATTACAATTGCAGCAAATGAATCAAAAACAATTTCTTCTGGGGATGACGCTTGCCGAGATCACCGAAAGCATGATGGAGCTGGGATTGCCCAAATTCACCGGCAAGCAAGTTGCCGACTGGGTCTATGTGAAACGGGTAAAGCAGATTGACGAGATGACCAACATCTCGCTGAAGAACCGGATACTCCTTTCTGAGAAATTCAACATAGGGAGATCGGAACCCTTGGACATACAGAGATCGGTGGATGGTACCTGCAAGATGCTCTTCAAGACAGATTCCGGGAAATTCATTGAGACGGTAACCATCCCCGAAGAGGATCGTCTTACCATCTGTATCTCTTCGCAGGTGGGATGCAAGATGAACTGCGACTTCTGCATGACGGGGAAACAGGGATTTCACGACAATCTCAGTACTACCGAAATTCTGAACCAGGTCTATTCGGTACCCGATTCTGAAAAAATCACCAACCTGGTATTTATGGGAATGGGTGAGCCGCTGGATAATTACAAGAACGTACAAAGAGCCATGGAACTACTCCAGGCGGAGTACGGACTGGGTTGGAGCCCCCGGCGGATCACCCTCTCCACCATTGGCTTGCCATCGAACCTGAAACGGTTTCTCGATGAGAGCAAATGCCATCTGGCCATCAGCCTCCACAATCCTATTTCCGAAGAGCGGCTTGCCATCATGCCAATTGAGAAATCAGCTCCCTCGGCTTCAGTGATCGAAATGCTGCGTGAATACGACTGGAGCCATCAACGGAGGCTCTCGTTCGAATACATCATGTTCGATGGTGTGAACGACACGCTGCTCTATGCCCGCGAGTTGATCAAGCTGCTTGCCGGGTTGGACTGCCGC
The DNA here is from genome assembly GCA_012728155.1 of Bacteroidales bacterium. Lineage (GTDB taxonomy): Bacteria > Bacteroidota > Bacteroidia > Bacteroidales > Dysgonomonadaceae > Proteiniphilum. Next base: position 4,202 of record JAAYFR010000052.1, read on the forward strand.
ATCAACCTGATCCGCTTCCACGTGATCCCGATGAGCAGTCTGAAACCCTCCACCGACGAGAATATGGTTAGATTCCGTGACTTCCTCACCGCAAAAGGTTTTATCACCACCATCCGCGCCTCCCGTGGAGAAGATATCTTCGCCGCCTGTGGAATGCTATCGACGGCAAAATTAATAGTTTAACGATTATTTTATGCTTGTCGGTTTTATTTCTCACAAATAATCGAATATTTGTTCATTCATAGGAAATACAAACCCTTTAAAGCTACGGCGATATGAAGATGCGCTATGTTATATTACCCGTTATTCTTGCTCTAATAACGCTGTTTACGTCGTGTGATGGCAGTGGGACTTTTTTCTCCGCTTCGGGAACGACCAACGAAGTGATCGTGCTAATGGACGAGGATGCCTGGGAAGGCTCAGCAGGCAGGGCTCTTTTCGGCGCACTGAACTCCAACGTAAAGGCGTTACCACAACCCGAACCCAACTTTCGGATATTACAACTCACACCGGAGAATTTCACCTCCACTTTTAAGGTGGCCAGAAACGTGATCATTCCCGATATATCCAACATATATAGTTATCCCAAGCTCACCTCGGATCTGGACAAACATGCCATGGGGCAGGTAATCATGAACATACACGCACCCGATACGGCCAGTTTTATAGAATTTGTGACCGAAAACCGGGAGAGTATCGTAGATTATTTCATCACCAAGGAGTTGCAACGCAACGCAAATTATCTCAAAAATCAAATAAAAGAACCGATATCACGCGTCAAACAGGTTTTTGATATCGATATACATTTTCCAAAAGGATTGCCCAACATTACCGAACATGCTAACTTTTACTGGGCTACCAATAATGCCCCACGCGGACGTCAGGATATCGTAATATACCAGTTGCCCTACACTACCGAGACCATTTTCGAGAAAGATTCCCTGATTAGTATTCGCAACAGAGTATTAGGAGAATATATAAAAGGATCATTCGACTCCGAAATGACAACTGCCGCTGCCTATTCACCCGATTACCGGAAAATGGAAGTGGATGGCCTGTTCCGGGTCGAATTACGCGGCCTTTGGGAAATGACCACCGATATGATGGGTGGCCCATTTGTGATGCATGCCTTTGTAAACGAGAAGACCGGCATGGTGGTGATTGCCGAAGTATTTGTCTATGCTCCGGAAATGAACAAGCGGAATCTCCTGCGTAATTTGGAATCCACACTTTATACCATCAGCATTCCTGAAAAAGAGAAAGAAAAGAAATCTTAATCAACTATTATATAGATTTTTAATCATAGAAAAGTTTTAAATTAATATATACATGTCAGCATTAATCAAGGTGGGCATCACCCATGGCGATGTGAACGGCGTAGGATATGATATCCTGTTAAAGGCCTTTTCCGATGCCAGATTACTCGAGTTGTTCCAGCCAATCGTATACGGATCATCTAAATCGGCCTCTTATCACCGTAAGGTATTGAATAGTGACGCCATGAATTTCCATATTATCTCCAAAGTGGAAGAATTGTACGAAGGAAAAGTCAATCTGGTCAATTGTGTCAGGGAGGAGGTCAAGATAGAGTTGGGATCAGCAAGCAGCGAAGCAGGAGAGTCAGCTTATACCGCACTGGATATAGCCTGTCGCGATCTGGCCAATGGCAAAATCGACCTCCTGGTTACACTTCCCATCAATAAAGAGAGCATTCAAAATGACCAGTTTCAGTTCCCCGGACATACCGATTTTTTGGAAGATCGGTTTGCTTCAAACGGAGAAAAAGCCTTGATGGTCATGGCCACGGAAACAATGCGTGTGGCACTGGTCACAGCCCACATACCTCTTTCGGAAGTCTCGTCGAAGCTCTCCAAAGAATTGATCATGGAGAAGTTGAAAACACTCGACCGGACGCTGAAACGCGATTTCAGGATAGAGAACCCACGGATTGCGGTATTGGGATTAAATCCACATGCTGGCGAAAACGGATTACTCGGAAAAGAGGAGATGGAAATTATCGCTCCGGCTGTGAAAGAGGCGCAAGATCAATGGATTCATTGTGCCGGACCTTTTCCTGCCGATGGTTTTTTCGGATCGAATCGTTTCAAGGAATTTGATGCCATCCTGGCGATGTACCATGATCAAGGGTTGATCCATTTCAAAACACTTTCCATGGATGCTGGCGTCAATTTTAC
>JAAYFR010000053.1 GCA_012728155.1 Bacteroidales bacterium
GCGGAGCGGAGCGTCATCCCCTCGAAAGGCGACATCAGGATGTTCGGCGTGTTCGGCCTGTTCAGCGAGCTCCTGGAGGAGGAAATCCGCGGGATGGGATCCTTTTTTGAGACGGGCGACCTGGAAGTCCTGCTCACCGTAGCCATGATGCGCTTCGCGCACGAAGCACCCATAAAGCGGATGCAGCGCCTGCACCGCCACGACTATTGTTCGCTTCACTGGCACAAGGGCGGTGCCCTGACCGACAAAATGATCACGGCCACGCTAAGGCATGTGGGTGAGAACCGCGGACTGATCCTCGACTGGATGAGGGCGCGTCTTACTGGTAGTTCTGAAGGCACGCTCGACGAATACGTGATGATAGATTCCACACACGTCACCACCACCTCCAACCTTCTGGACATCAATGCGCCCGGATACAATCCTGCCAGGAATTTCGACGAGCAGGTCAGGCTGATGTACATGTTCGCTTCGGAATTGAAACAGCCGGTCTATTACCGCCTGATCAACGGGAACATCACCGATGTCAGTTCCATGAAGCTCTGTCTGGAGGAGATGAAGACCGACAATGTGATTTTCATCGCCGACAAGGGCTTTTACAGCAAGTCAAATGTCAAGGTGCTCAACGACAACAAGCTAAAATACATCATCCTCCTTTACCGGAACAACAGCCTGATTGATTTCACCCCGCCCGGGTATCCGGGCTTCAAAAAAGACCACTCGTTCTTCATTTACGGGAACAGGGTGATATGGTACTATTCTTATCTGAAGGAAGGACAAAGGCTGGTCACGTTCCTGGACGAGAAGCTGCGCACCGAAGAGGAGCGGGACTATATCCTGCGGATGGGAACGCACCCGGAAAAATACACGAAGGATGGTTTCAACGAAAAACTCCACACCTTCGGCACGCTCACCCTGACAACCAATACCGATGTCGATGCGCAGGAACTTTACGAAAAATACAAACAGCGCAACGAAATAGAAGTGATGTTCGACTCATACAGGAACTTCCTGAAAGCCGACCGCATGTACATGCAGGACAGGATAGTGCTCGAGGGATGGCTCATGGCAAATTTCCTGGCGATGATCGCCTATTACAAACTATACCAAAAGCTCGTGGCGGCAAAGCAATTGAGCAAGTACTCGCCAAAGGATATTATAGAAATCTCCAAATCTATTTCAAGTATCAATATCAACGGGAAATGGTACACGACTGAGACCACCAAGAAAACAAAAGATCTCTTTAAGAAATTAAAGATAGACTACCTAATGGAGCGGAGTTAGGGTTTAAAATGAAATCACCTTTCCATCCATTCACCCGCGTCAATACCGGGGATGTTGGTTGTTCAGCCGGAAACCGAAGCCTAACATCAGATAGTTGGGGGTATCGAAATTCTGTAGATTATATCCGATATGTATGAACGAATGGCGGGTGATTTTTACTTTCAGTGCCAGTATCTGATACAGTCCTTTCAGGTCGCCGCCGCCATGCAGCACGTTTGTCCCGATACCCAATCCTACATCGAAAAAGGGCATCACGTACTCTGCGCGTGCGGAAATACCCAATGCCAGCTGCTTATTCAATGCCGGTTTATAAAAGGTGTATCCGGGATTTTTATCGCCATAACCGTAGATATAATCTTCCGTATAAATGTTGGCGCTACTGTCGTATACCCCATCCAGCGATGCTCCCACCCGCAATTTATACCCCAGGTTATACATAGGATTAAAATTAAATCCAAGTACGGTATATTTATCGGGCGATGCCATTGGTTCATCATTTAAGAGAACACCTTTTCGGCGCCAGGATCCGAATAAGACGATGTCATAACTGACATGGCGGGGAAAATCCCCTATAAGCGAGGAGTAACCGGGCAGGCCGTTTGAAAGATAATTTGCTTGCCTGTTGATGTTGTAGCTAATTCCTGCTTTTATATCTGCCGTATTCAGTCCCGCATTGGGGAATTTGGTATTCCCGTTGGAGAAATGGGAGAGAGTAACCCCATAGATCAGGTCGAAATGCCGGGAAAGTAACTGTCTGAAATAAAAGTTTACATTCATATAGGCATTGACTTTCGACCCTGCCATTCCGTTATAGGGATTCTTCTCATTATCGTAAGGATGCCATCCGGTCGATAACCCGAAATTCCACTCATAGTCGAAAGAGAGCCGAGGACCAATTTCGGCGATAGTAGCTCCCTGGAATAGATAGACCGCTTTCGGATCCCCTATCTCCTTGTAATTTCCGAAGTGGTTATATGCAAAGCCGATTCCTTGATAAACACCCCGGTAGATTTGACCCGGACGGCTCTCCGGATGAAATTGGAAAGCATATTTCAGATGAGAGGAGAAGGCCTGCCGGATAGGCTTGGCTTGTTCGTTCTCTCCCCTTAGGAATTTATTGGTGGGAATAACGTAGCCGGGTCGGGCTTCCAGTTCTAACCGGTGAATAAAGGTTGTTCGTCCGGAGGGAACCGAATCGGGACGGTTTTGCGACCATAAGTTGTTTGTCGTCCCGAAAAACAGAAGAAGGAGTAGGAACGTGCTTTTGTTGATTACTGTTTTGTATATAAATAAAGCTGCCAAAAGGGTAAATATTATATCCCACATCTCACATCCTACATTCTCTCCGGTACTTCTATGCCAAATAGTTTCATTCCTTTTTTAATGGTCAGGGCGATATTTTTTGACAGTGTCAACCGGAAATCGCGTAACGGGATATTTTCTTCACGAAGGATGGAGAAATCGTGGTAGAACTGGTTGAATTCTTTTGCCAATTCATACACATAATTGCCAATAAGCGAAACGTTGTATTCCGCGCCAGCCTGTTTCACGACTGCATCGAACTCCGCGAGCAATTGTACCAATCCCTCTTCTTTCTCGGAAAGGGAAAGAGAGTTCTCCAACTTTTCAGGCACGGTAATGCCCTCTTCCCCCGCTTTGCGTAAGACGGACTGGATACGTGCGTGCGTGTATTGGATAAACGGGCCGGTATTCCCGTTGAAGTCGATGGATTCCTTCGGGTTGAAGGTCATATTTTTCTTTGGGGCTACCTTCAGGATAAAGTATTTGAGGGCTCCCATACCGACCATTTCTGCAATTTTATCCGCTTCTTCGGTAGAGATGCCATCCAGTTTACCTAACTCTTTCGAAGTCTCACGAGCGGTTTCCACCATTTCGACCATCAGGGCGTCGGCATCGACTACCGTCCCTTCGCGTGATTTCATTTTCCCTTCGGGTAGTTCCACCATACCGTAGGAGAAGTGTACCAATCCTTTTCCAAACTCAAAACCGAGCATGTCGAGGAGGATGGAAAGTACCTGGAAATGGTAATTCTGCTCGTTTCCTACCACGTAAATCATGGTGTTGATGGGATAGTCATCGAACCGTAGCTTGGCTGTACCAATGTCTTGTGTCATATAGACCGATGTGCCGTCGGCACGGAGCAGCAGCTTATGATCCAGCCCGTAAGGGGTGAGGTCGGCCCACACCGATCCATCCTCTTTCCGGTAAAAAAGCCCTTGCGACAGCCCCCGCAGCACCTCTTCCTTGCCGGCGAGGTAGGTCTTCGACTCATAGTAGATCTTATCGAACGACACCCCCATACGGCGGTAAGTCTGGTCGAATCCGGCATATACCCAGTCGTTCATCCGTTTCCAGAGGTGCACAGTTTCCTGATCACCCGCTTCCCATTTGCGGAGCATCTCCCGTGCTTCCGCCATCAGCTGGGATTGTGCTTCCGCTTCTTCTTTTGCTAACCCTTTCTCTTGTAAAGAGGCCAGCTCCTCTTTATATTTCTTGTCGAACAGTACGTAATAGTCGCCGATCAGATGATCTCCTTTCTTGCCGGCGGATTCGGGTGTCTCGTCGTTACCCCACTTCTGCCATGCCAGCATCGATTTGCAGATATGGATACCCCGGTCGTTCACGATATTGGTTTTTACCACCCGCTTGCCATTGGCTGCCAATACTTCGCACAGCGAATGTCCCAAAAGGTTATTCCGCACATGTCCCAGGTGCAACGGCTTATTGGTGTTGGGAGAGGAGTATTCTACCATGTAAAGCGGTGCATTGTCCGTCACCGGTGTGAAGCCGTAGTCGGCTTGTGCATCTATCTGTTCAAGCAATCGGAGCCATGCCCCTGCAGTAATCTCCAGATTTAAAAACCCTTTGATTACATTGAATCCGGAAATGATATCCGCATTTGCCGCTAACCAGCTGCCGATCTCTTCGGCTGTCTCTTCCGGTTTTTTCCGGGAAATTCTCAGTAGTGGGAAGGTGACGAGCGTGTAGTGTCCCTTGAATTCTTTCTTTGTCTTTTGAAGTGTGATTTGTGACATCTCCACGTCAGCCTGATAGAGCTCTTTGATCGCGTGGATAATAATTTTTTGAAGTGTATTCTCGATATGCATATTTTGATTGCTGTTTTTAAGATACAAAAATAGTAAAGAAATTGTTGATGAGCGACTAAATAATTGAAAAAGGCAACCATCACTACCTCCCGATATGTCGGGACAGGTCGCTTTGTGGTCACGATTTATCGGAATTCACTTAATAATATCCTGAATCACCAAGCCCGACAGGGTGAAGCCGAAAACTGCCGTCACCTGCACCATCGTCCCGTTGGTCTGGACTTTGTGGAAACTGCCTTTCTCATCAACATTCTCCAATGCCTCTTCCCCTTTGTTGGCAAGCCGCTCTTCGCTGTATACGCAGAGGATCGGTTTTTGTGGTTTTATCCCTTTTCGCATACGTTCACGCAATGCTGACGCCAGTTTGCAGCCCCGTACTTTCCAGAATTCCGCCACCCGAATCTGTTGCGGATCCATTTTGAGTGCCGCCCCCATGGAGGAGAATAGGGTTGCCCCACTTTCCGAAGCGGCAACGAGCAGGTGTGCCTTGTGAGAAAGCGAGTCGATCGCATCAATCACATAATCATACTCTTCCAACCGGAATGAGGCGGAGGATTCCGCGCTATAGATTTCAGGAATGGCGTAAATGGTTGCATGGGGATTGATTTCCAGCAACCGTTTTTTCAGCACTTCTACTTTGAGTTCACCGATGGTTTGGGTAGTGGCCGGTAGTTGTCGGTTGCTGTTGGCAACGGCCACTCGGTCGGGGTCGACCATGGTAAGGTGCCTGATTCCGCTACGGATCAATCCTTCGGCACACCAGCTGCCCACGCCGCCCACGCCGAAAAGGATCACTCTTTTCGAGGCGAGCGACTGCATCGCTTCCCTGCCGATCAGGAGCTCCGTACGGGCAAATAGTTCGTTGTATTCCACACACAAAGAAATTAAAGTTCTATGGACAAATTTTTTTTTTAAAAACCTGCCGGTTCATTCACGTTCGCTGAGTTCAAGCCAGCGCATTGTCTTTTCATCGATAAGATCGATCAATTCCGAGAGGCGGTTCGATTTCTGCATCAGCTCTTCAGTAGGAAGATTTCCGGAGGAGAGCTCATTGGCGATCTGTTCCTTTTCAGTTTCCAGCTTTTCAATCTCCCCTTCCAGCGAGGCAAATTCCTCTCTCTCCTTGAAGGTGAGCTTTTTATTCTCTTCCTGCTTTTTCCTTTGTAACGATGCTGCCGGTTGTGGTGCGGAAGCCTTTGCGATATTGGCCTCCTTTTTCTCTTCCATCGCTTTCCAATCTCGGTATTGGGTGTAGTTCCCCGGAAAATTCCGGATCTCCGCATTGCCATGGAATACCAATAGATGATCCACCACCTTGTCCATGAAATAGCGGTCGTGCGACACCACGATAAGGCATCCCTTGAAACCGACAAGATACTCTTCCAATATGTTCAGCGTGAGAATATCGAGATCATTGGTGGGCTCATCCAGCAC
>JAAYFR010000054.1 GCA_012728155.1 Bacteroidales bacterium
AATATGATTATCCGCAATATGACCTATTGTAAATTTTCGATTTGAAATCAGGGCTGTACGACACAGCGGCAATGACAAGCCTGTCGAAAAGTTTCTCCGGGAAGAATCTCCGGTTAAACTTATAACAGAATTCATTGAGGTAGTATTGCAGGTATTCGGGTTTAAGTTTATTGTGGTGCACGTCCAGTAGCAGCCGTTTGACATTGCTGATTGCCGTGTGTACCCAGGGAAGCACCTTCTCCACCTCTTCGGGTTTGACAACCTGGGAGGTATGCGAATTTACGAGCTGTTCCAGCTTCACATAGGACGTGGAATCGTCGGTCGTAAGGTCCGAGTCCCCGTCGACACGCTCTTTGACAACTGATGTAATTGTACCGGATTTTAAATCGGGAATGACTCTCATCTTCAGGTGACCTGCCTTCTTGTCCTTGCGTCCCTTCTTCGGGATATCCCGGGGAGTGCTTTCACACATTACCAGCACTTTTGCCTTGCTTTGACTGCCCCGTCCCCTTTTCAGGGGTTTATCCTTCTGGTCTTCGCGGACTTCGGAGGTGAAAAAGGCGTCGTCGAGTTCGATCTGGCCGGCAAGCTTGTATTTGTCATCACGTTTACCCATTACTTCACGCAGTTTGCAAACCATCTCCCAGATGGGCTGGTATCGCTTGTGCCCCAATTGCCGGCGAAGTTCTTCCGTGGAGAATGATTTCCTGGTGCTTGTCAGCAAGTGAATGGTAATGAGCCAATAGCGGAAGGGAAGCTTCGAGTTCTCCATCACCGTGCCTGAACGCAGTGAGGTACGCGAGTGGCATTTCTTGCATTCATAGCTTGACTTGTTCGCCAACCAGTAGTGATCCTTGCAGTTACATCTTTTGCAGACAATACCGATCTTGTCACGCTCCTCCTTGAATTTTTGGCGGCACGCGTTCTCGTCGGGAAACTCTTGAATAAATTGAAGTAGGTTCATAATCTATTGATATTTAGACTATAAATATACAACTTTTCTATCATGTGAGAAAATATATATCGTTAATTATCAACCGATTTTCCAGCAATTATCCTAATAAATGTTTAGGATTGGTTGCGGATAATCATAAAATCTAATCTCTCCGGTAGTGGCAATTTTTCTCCGGCACCTTCCGGCAGTTGATCACGTTCAAGTTCGGTCAGATACATTTTGTAGGGGAATCCGGCCTTTCTTATTTGCGCTTTTTTACGGTTCTCCAACTTAACCTCCAATTCACGCTCCATCAGCCTGAGCAGATACCCCTTCTCGTTACCACGACGACAATTAGTGAAACGATGAGCAAAACCGTAATGAGCACGCAAATTAAGTAACGCAACGGTCGGCTCTTTTTCATGTCGTCCCACAAACTTTGCCACCGCAACACGCATATTTTCGTAAACCATCTCCCGATGAATGCTTCTTTTGTTGTCTGCTGATTCTCTTTGAACCTGATATAGTTACACACAGTCGCGTAGCCTATATCAAAGCCCTTGTGAAGAAGGGCTTCGTGGATGTCTTTCTTCTTCATCATCTGTTTTCGCAATCCCCCATCAAGCTTCTCTTTATTCTTAGAAAGCATCTCATCTATGATCTCTTGTACCTCGAATGTTAATTTAATTTTGGGACGAGGTTCAGTCATATTGTAAAATGGTTTAAGAGATAAATTTGTTACTTGAGCTGCCTCATTACTCTCCAATGATTGTAAAAGTAATTCATGTCCTTGAATGTACTTCTTCACCGTCTTACGGCTGATTTGTAAATCTTTGGCGATGGCTCGTTGACTCTTTCCTTCACGAAAACTGCTAAGAATGATTTCTTGTTTTGTATACATACTTATCATTTTTTAGGAACGAACAAAATACGTTCCAGGTTCTAAGAAACGATAAACTTTGCACAATCATCCAAAAAATTGCAGAAGGTATTGCCGATTTTTCTACGGACACCGACACGCTTGGTGATGCTTATGAGTATTTGATTGGAATTTTGCTGCCGGCTCGGTAAAAAAGCAGGTGAATTTTATACACCTCAACAGATTTCAACCATTCTCTCCCAAATTGTTTTATTGGATTCACAAGACCCAGCAACAGGCTTGAAGTCTAAACTGGACAAAGTTCTTGATTTTGCTTGTGGTTCGGGTTCTTTGCTTTTGAATGTACGCCAAAGAATGAACGAAAATAACGGTACAATCGGGAAAATTTATGGACAAGAAAAGAATGTAACCACATACAATCTTGCACGGATGAATATGTTGTTGCACGGAATGAAAGATACCGAGTTTGAGATATTTCACGGTGATACATTACTCAATCAATGGGAGTTATTAAATGAATTGAATCCTTCTAAAAAAATAGAATTTGATGCTATTGTCGCCAATCCACCTTTTAGTTTGCGTTGGGAGCCAAACGATACGTTGGCTGAAGATTTTCGTTTTAAGAGTTACGGTTTAGCTCCTAAGTCTGCAGCTGATTTTGCATTTTTATTGCACGGTTTTCATTTTTTAAAAGATGGCGGGACAATGGCAATCATATTGCCACACGGAGTATTGTTTCGTGGCGGTGCAGAGGAACGTATCCGTAAAAAGTTGCTAAAAGACAATAATATCGATACAATTATTGGATTGCCTTCTAATTTGTTTTATTCAACAGGTATTCCGGTTTGTATCTTGGTATTAAAAAAATGCAAGAAAGAGGATGATGTTTTGTTTGTGAATGCCAGCGAACATTTTGATAAAGAAAAAAGACAAAACAGCTTAAGTGATGAACACATTAAAACAATTGTAGAAACTTATCAATTCCGACAAGAAAGGGATCGTTATTCCCGAAAAGTTTCTATGGAAGAAATAAAATCGAACGACTATAATCTTAACATTTCAAGATACGTGAGTACAGCTATTGAAGAAGCGAAAATCGATTTAAAAGAGGTTAATCTAAAATTAGCTGCTATAAATGAAAGTATAAAGACAAATTCAGAAAAACATAACGAGTTCCTGAAAGAGTTGGGGTTGAATACTATATGAGTTGGGGTTGTAAAATCGGTTGACAAATAGATTCAATCCTATTGTGTTTTTGGGTGTAAAAAAGGGTGTAAATTCATAACTCGCTGATTTACATCTTTTTTTTTGCAAAGAAAGAAGAGGCTTTTGTTCTTTTATTAATGATATAAAATTTAATATCTTTGTCTTGTAGAAGATCCTTGCATTTCGCAATAAGCAACAACCAAATTTTAAGTTTTTGTTTGAGATAATGAGGATTTTTAATTGTAAAAGTATGAACAGAATTACCCAAATAACAAAACGAGATATTAAAGAACTTTTTTGTGATGGATTTATCGAATCAAACTGGTTGGTGGGAAGCCAAAAATGCTTTTATCCATACTATGGCAGGCTGAAATTGAATTTTTAGAAATACTATATCCATTAGACAAAATGCTAAGTTACGATGACAGATTCAAAAATGCAAAAAACGATATTTGGCAACATACAATCAATAACGATGATTGGAATACTGGCTGGGTTTTTGATGATGATAGATTTGAATTATTGAAAGGAAGTGATAATGTCATCTTAGATTTTTTGTGTGCTGTGTTTCATCCTGAGCATAGATATGAAAAAGGATACTGGAAAGAGTATCTTGATAAAATCAATGATTCATTAAGAAAAGACGGTTATGAATTGTATGAAAGCGAAAAAATATCCGGAAGATTCGTGTATTCTTGGCGAAAAATAACTGACGCAGAAGCTACAAGTGGAAAATTCATTCCATTTTCAGTTAGAAAAAAAGATGAAATTGAGAAAAAGGCTATATTACTTTCTATTCCAAAGAAAGCTCGAAGAGAAGTTGTTGAGCTATTCAATAGATATGACGAATCTATAAATAGGACAAATGAAACAGGTTGGAATTATTCTATTAACACAAAAGAGGCTGTAATAGAAGATTTGCGTGAACATTACTTGCCAATGTCATTTGACGCAACAGGCAAATACTCAGAAACAAACAACATAGAAGAATTTGTAAAAAATAATCTACCTTATTGTGTTTTTGATGCAATAGAATTATTCAACCAACATAATCAAAAAAATAATTTTGCAGACGAGTTAAATATATTGTTAGAAAGAAATGGATTTAGCTATAGACTGTTAGGCGGAAAAATTGAGTTATCACAACCAGCTGTTCAAACCAAAGAGATAATAAGAGAATATGGACTTAAAGAGCTGATTAGCCAAGCAACACTTTATAATAGAAGTAGTAGTGTTACGGATAAGCAAATTGCCGTTGAAAAACTTTGGGATGCTTTTGAGCGACTAAAAACATATTATCCCAATTTAAACAAACAAAAATCAGCAAACAAAATTGTATGTGAAATGTCTAACGAGAATGAAACATACAAGACTTTATTTAATGAGGAGTTTGCTAAACTGACAAGAATTGGTAATGAATATAGAATTAGGCATCACGAAACAGATAAGATAGACATCATAGACCGCAATTATTACGATTATTTTTTTCAGCGTTGTTTTGCTTTAGTGGATTTAGCTTTAAAATATTTGAATTAACATATTATTTGAAAATGAAAATTTCGCTGAATTTGAAACCATAATAATGATAAAAAGATTCCCTATGCAGAATACATTTCAAATTAGGAAAGGATCGGTTTCTGATTTTCCCAATATTATGAATGTTTGGGAAAGTTCGGTAAAAGCTACGCATCATTTCCTAAAACCCGAAGATTTTGAGTATTACAAACAACATGGACCAACAAAATATCTGCCCGCTGTTGATTTGTATGTTTTGCGGATAGATAAAATGATAATTGGTTTTATAGGCGTATCGGATAACCATCTCGAAATGCTTTTTATTGACGCGGATTCAAGAGGTAAAGGATATGGGAAAATTCTTCTAAACTACGCTATTGAACATTTGGGCATTACAACATTAGATGTAAACGAGCAAAATAAGCAAGCCCTTGGTTTTTATAAGAAGAGGGGATTTAGCATCACCGGAAGGTCAGAGAAAGATGCGGAAGGAAAAGATTATCCGATGTTGCATTTGGAATTGCAATGAGATGGCTGATGATACTTTTCTGGGTGTAAAAAAGGGTGCAAATCTCGTAATTATTTGATTTACACCCTTGTTTGCGGTATGGACGGGTTGTGAACCAATCACTCAATCCTCGTCCAATCAATATTTTAGCAAAGTCTGAAAATCCACGCCCACGAATTGGCTTTGTGCAGTTTTCGTTGATTTTCGGCTTAATGCATTCTGTCAATGAACTACGGAGCAAAGATAGAAAATATACTTGAAAATACAATTAAAAAAGAGATTTTGTCCGAAAAAAAGCGGTAATTTCAGACAAAACTGATCATTTCCTTGTTTTGTCCGAAAAAAACAGGTAATTTCGGACAAAATTTGATATGATAAGATTATGTCACAAATTCTATCTAAGGAAATAAGAAATCGGATTACCATAAATGGAGAAGGGAAACTTTACATGGTTAGTGACTTCGCCGATCTAAATAACGATGCCTTAGTTACTCGTGTTCTATCTCGATTAGAGAAAGAACAGGTTTTAATGCGTATTGCACAAGGTATTTATTTATACCCAAGCAAAAACCGTTTTGGCGTGCACAAGCCATCCATTGATACGATAGCTAAAGCAATTGCAGAAAAGGACAAAGCTCGAATTATTCCATCGGGATTAACAGCATTAAATATTCTGGGATTATCTACTCAAGTTCCTATGAATGCCGTTTATCTGACTAATGCTACTCCGAGAACTATCACGGTAGGGAATCGTAAAATCGTATTTAAGAATGGTGTTCCCAGAAACTTTGCTTATCAAAGTGATTTGTTCTCATTGGTAGTTTCTGCGATGAGAGAAATCGGAGAGAATAATATAGATGACGAGACAATTCTAAAAATAAAAGAAATATTATCGAAAGAACCCAATCAAGATATTATCAAACAAGATTTCCTGATTGCTCCGCAGTGGATACGTAAAAAACTGAATATGGTATGAAGACTGATATAAAATCGAATTGGGTCGATCTTTCCATAGAAGAAAGGCAAACCATTCTTGCAAATGTTGCAGAAGAAAAAGGGATTGACGACAATGCTGTCGAAAAGGATTTTTGGGTAAGCATGACCTTGAAAGCGATTTTCGCTTCGCCTTCCAGTCATGGGATTGTATTCAAAGGAGGAACGAGTTTGAGCAAGGGATGGGAATTAATCGATCGATTTTCGGAAGACTGCGACCTCGCTATTGATAGAGCAGTATTGGGTTTTGAAAAAGAATTAACAAAAAAGCAACGAACGAGTTTAAGGAAAGAAGCGAAGAAATTTGTTGATAATACTCTTGTTTTAGAAGTTGACAAATCTCTAAACGAGTTAGGCTTAGAAGGGCATTTCAATGTCAACAATCCTCCTGTCAAGGAATCAGATAAAGATCCGACAGAGTTCTTTGTTGAATATAAATCAATCTTGCCTGAAAAGAATCCATACATCGCTGAAAGAGTAAAAGTTGAAATCAGTTGTCGTTCTTTAACTGAACCGTTTGAGGTAGTAAAGATGAGATCGATGATCGAAGATGCTTATCCGGATGAATCATTTGTACAACCTAAATTTGATGTGCCAACAGTCTTGCCGGGTAAAACGTTCTTGGAAAAGATTTTCCTTCTTCACGAAGAATTTAATCGTCCCGGAGGTGGAGCAAAAATGGATCGTTTAACAAGGCATCTCTATGACATTGAAAAGATGATGGACAAAGAATTTGCAATCGAAGCGATGAATAATGTCGGTTTATACACTGAAATAGTTGAGCATAGAAGTAAATTTACGGCTTGGAGTGGGTTAGATTATAAAACTCACCATCCGTCCTCCATTTCTTTCGTGCCACCGGAAGCTCTTAACCAAACGCTAAAGGATGACTATAAAAAAATGCAAGAAGGGTTTATTTATAAAGATAGCTTATCCTATGATGAATTGATAGCCAGAATAAAAGAATTACAGGAGCGTTTCAGAAGTCTGAATTGGAACAGCTCGTTTTTTCAAGAACTATAATAGAGTTATATGTTCCCCATGCCTAACTCCGAACTCCATAAACGCATATCCGAACTGGAACACCAAAATCAAGAATTACTTGCAGAAAATAGGCGTTTGCGAGAAATGTTGGGATTGTCGGAAGAAGAAGTCAAAGAAAAAGAAACCACCTCCCCGATCTTAAATTTTGTCGAAGAAGAATCACCCACAGTATCATCTATAAATAAATATAGTTCTCCTGAAGAAAAAATAGAACTATACCTGTCTATGTTCCGAGGACGAACAGATGTTTATGCTAAAAGGTGTTATAGTAAAAAGTATGACAGTTCCTATTATATTCCGGCTTGTAAAAACGAATGGGCAAGAGGACTATGCGATAGAACTCGCGTGAAATGCAAGGATTGTAAGCATCGTGATTTACTGCCATTAACACCGGAAGTCATTGATAGGCATTTGCGTAATAAGGATGAGTATGGAGCCGGAATAGTTGGCATTTATCCACTGCTTCCCGATGAAACTTGCTTCTTCATAGCTGTTGATTTCGATGAGGAAAAATGGGAGAAAGATGTTGCCACATTTCGTTTGGTTTGTGAGAGCCTGAATATTCCGATAGCTGTCGAACGTTCCCGTTCCGGCAATGGAGCGCATGCTTGGTTGTTCTTTGAAGAGCCTATTTCGGCTTTATCTGCACGAAAACTCGGCAATGCACTTCTTACAAAGGCGATGTCGGTTCGTCATGAAATAAAATTTTCGTCTTATGACCGTATGTTTCCTAATCAAGACTTTATGTCTAAAGGTGGTTTTGGGAACCTTATAGCCTTACCATTGCAAGGAGGAGCTCGTAAAAAGGGGAATAGTGAGTTTGTAGATCAGAATTTCCAAAGTTATCCGGATCAATGGGCTTATTTGAGTTCAATTCGTAAGATGAGGCAAGATGAAGTAGTCAGGTTGTTATCCGAACTTTGTGTTGGTAATGGATTAGGAGAACTTGCAAATACAACAGAAGATGAGGATGTCAAACCTTGGGAAAGTAACAAAATTGAAACTATTCAAACAAAAGATTTTCCGGTTACTTTGACTATTGTTGAAGCAAACAGGCTGTACATACCCAAATTAGAGGTTAGTCCCAAAGCCCTCAATCGTATAAAACGGCTCTCTGCATTTCAGAATCCACAGTTCTATAAAACGCAGAAGATGAGGATGTCCACTTATGGCATTCCGAGGATTATTTGGTCGTTAGATGAAACAGATGAATACATTGGTATTCCAAGAGGTTGTAAATCTGCACTTATCCATTTACTTGACGAAGCAAATATTAGGTATTCCTTTGAGGATAAGCGAAATAATGGGAAACAGGTTGACGTTCAATTCAAAGGGGAACTTCGTCAAGAGCAACAATTGGCGAAAGATACTTTACTTCAATATGAAAATGGCATATTATCCTTACCAACCGCTTTCGGCAAAACAGTTATCGGATCTTCACTTATCGCAGAGCGAAAATGCAATACATTGATATTAGTTCATTTGCAGACCTTATTAGAGCAGTGGAAGAAATCGTTGGAGCAATTCCTTGAAATTAATGAGGTTTTACCGGAGCCGGAAAAGAACCGTGGAAGAAATAAAGTGCGTTCTATTATCGGACAAATTGGAGCCGGTAAGAATACCTTATCAGGAATCATTGATATAGCTTTGGTACAAAGCCTTATTCATAATGATGAGGTAGATGAGATTGTAAAAAACTACGGAATGGTGATAGTTGATGAATGTCATCATGCTTCTTCGGTTAGCTTTGAAAAGGTTTTGAGCAATACGAATGCCAAATATGTTTATGGATTAACGGCAACCCCAAAACGGCAAGATGGACAACATCCGGTTGTTTTTATGCAATGCGGAGCAATACGGCATAGTGTAAGTGCAAAGGAACAGGCTGGTAAACATGATTTTGAACATTTTGTAGTTCCATGTTTCACGTCTTTTCGGAAACCACTCAACCAGAGCGAATCAGATTGGCACATCACAAACATTTACTCTACGCTTGCTGAAGATGAAACCCGCAATCAGCAAATTACAACGGATATTCTTGATGCTGTGGAAAATAACCGAACACCTATCATCCTCACACAACGGACAGACCATGTAATGATATTGACTGATATGTTGAAAAAACAAACGGATGCGAATATCATTACACTTATCGGAACTGATTCGGCAAAGAAAAAGAGAGAAACTACAGAGTTATTAGAGAATATTCCACCAAACGAAAAACTCATTATTGTTGCAACTGGAAAATATATTGGAGAAGGATTTGATTATCCTCGTTTAGATACCTTATTTCTTGCTTCTCCGATTGCTTGGAAAGGAACATTAGCGCAATATGCAGGTCGTTTACATCGGGAATATCCCGGCAAACAAGATGTGATTGTTTATGATTATGTAGATATTCACATTCCGGTATTGGAAAGAATGTATCACAAACGGTTGACTGGTTATTCTCAAATTGGCTATAAAACTTTAGCATCAAAAAATGAGCCGGATAGAATAAGTATGATTTACGACCACAAAAGTTTTAGCACGGCACTAAAGCGAGATTTTTCAGAAACGAGAAAAGAGATACTGATATCCAGTCCTTATATTCGTAAAAAGCAAGTTAATCTACTCCTTGCTATGTTAGAAGATCTCGTGTATAAGGGAATTGATATTACGATAATTACCCTTCCTTCGGAATCTTATCGGGAACAAGAACGAGCAAAAAAATGTATTGAACTACTTCAAACAAAAGTGAATGTCAAAACCATTCCTGACATCTACCAAAAATATGCTATTATAGACAATCGACTCGTATGGTATGGAAGTATAGGATTGCTTGATTATATAGATTCGGATGATACAATCATGCGGTTGGAGTTAAAGGAGTTGGTAGAAGAGTTGAGAGTATCTACATCTTAACAATTACCTTAAGAAATGGATAATTACCAATGCTGGGTAACTGTGCAAATTTAGGATAATCATATTGATTTATTTTTTTATTCTGAATATATTACAGCTTTGTCCGAACAAGGGTTTTCGTACATTTAGGGTTTTTTATTTCATACAAAGTTAGGAAATGTACGAAAATAAACAAATTTAGAACGAAATAAAGCTAAACAAAACTAAACGGGAAATCGCCTGTAATCGTTTGTGGGAAAGAAAAAAGCCGCTGTGAGAGCGGCTTTGGGGAATAGTGCTTGGCGGTATGGACGGGAAAGCCACCTTTGCGGCTTAAACACCTATAACTTAACTCTTTTCACTCATGAATTAATCAAGGGGGTACGATATAGGTTGTTAAATTCCGTTATACTGTAAGTATGTATTTCTTC
>JAAYFR010000055.1 GCA_012728155.1 Bacteroidales bacterium
AAATAGGAGGGAATGGGGGGGCGCTCTTTGTGAAGCTGCTGAAGCCGGTCTCTCTCTCTCCCCGGGCATATACCTGGCACCTGATGATGAAGAACATCTACTCCGTAGGTTACAGTGCCTACGATTTGCAGAAAGAGCATTTCAAACTACATATCACATATCTAAGCGACACCACCGGTGTCTACCTGAATTACCTTCCCAACAGTGGCATCGAGGAGAAGCTGCTGTTGCAGGTGATGAACCTCGACAGACTCAATTCACGCAATGATCCTTATCCCGACGGACTCTTCGACTTTTTGGACGGTTATACCATCGACAGCCAAAACGGGTGTATCATCTTCCCCGTTGTGGAACCGTTCGGTTCACACCTGCGGGAAAAGATCGGTAATGATGCCGTAGCAGACCGGTTTGTCTATCAGGAGCTGTATGACTCCACACTCACTGCTGCCCAACAGGTGCAGGAAAAGAACAAGTTCCGCATGAACGGTGAGTACAGGGGTTCATCGGGTGCCGAGATCAACCTCAACGCGATGAATGTCCCCCGTGGATCGGTACGGGTGACCGCCGGTGGCGTCGACCTCACCGAAGGGGTGGACTACACCGTAGATTATCTCTCCGGCATAGTCCGCATCATCAACCGCTCGATCATCAATTCAAGTACCCCCGTGAGTGTCACACTCGAAAACCGGATGGCATCGCAGATGCAACGTAAAACTCTGATGGGGGTAAACCTGCTTTACAATTTCTCAAAAGATTTCTCTGTCGGCACCACCCTGATGCACTATTACGAGAAGCCACTGATCACGAAAACTGCTTTTGGAGACGAATCGGCAAAGAACACATTGTGGGGGCTTAATATGGAGTATAAGAAAGAGTCCATCGCTTTGACCAACCTCCTCAACCTGCTACCGTTCGTGGAAGCGACGGATCCTTCTCAATTCTCGGTCGGGATGGAATTTGCCCATCTCATCGCAGGACATTATAAAAACAGATATACCGGCGGCTACTCCTATCTCGACGATTTCGAATCCTCGGCCTCGGGAATCGATCTGAGCAACCCCTATAACTGGTCGCTTGCCGCCACACCCTATAACAACACCTCCACAGGGCTATTTCCCGAAGCCGCCCTCTCCAACAATATCGAATATGGTAAAAACCGGGCGCTATTGGCATGGTTTTATATCGATGGCATGTTTACCTACCGAAACTCGGGACTTACTCCCACCCATATAAAGAATGATACCGAGCAGCTCTCCGACCATCGTGTGCGGGAAGTCTATGAACGGGAAATATTTCCCGGCAGGGATGCCTATTACGGTCAATCGGCCACCATCCCAATACTCAACCTCTCTTATTATCCCGACGAACGGGGACCTTATAACCTCGATACCAACGTCGACAGCGAGGGTAAACTCCTCAATCCCCGGACCCGTTGGGGCGGTATCACCCGCCAGATAGATCTCCATGATTTCGAAACTGCCAATATCGAATATATTGAGTTCTGGCTGATGGACCCCTTTGTGGACGATACATTGGGCATTTCACAAGGGGGCGACCTCTATTTCAATTTGGGAGAGATATCGGAAGATGTGCTGAAAGATGGCAAGAAATTTTTCGAGAACGGGTTGCCGGTCGACGGGGACAGCACCGCCATAGGTTACTCCGTATGGGGAAAATACCCCAAACGCCAGTCTACTGTCTATGCTTTCGACAACTCCCATGGCGACGAGTCGCGTCGGTTACAGGATGTGGGTTTGAACGGGTTGAGCAGTGAGGAGGAAAAATCTTATCCTGCTTACAGGGACTATCTGGCCGAGCTACGTACCCGCTTATCGGATGAGACGCTTTCACAAATGGAGGAAGATAACCAATCGCCACTCAATGACCCGGCAGGAGACAGTTTCCGCCATTACCGGGGAGCGGAGCAGGACAGGCTGCAATTATCTATCCTCGACCGCTACAAATATTTCAACGGTACGGAGGGCAATTCGCTCTCGCCAGAGGATGGGAATCCTTACTCCACCGCCTCACGGGCTACCCCCGATACCGAGGATATCGACAACGACAACACACTCAATGAAAATGAGTCCTATTATCAATATAAGGTGTCTCTCCGTCCCGAAGCGATGGAAGTGGGCGACAATTTCATCGTGGATAAACGGGAAACGAGTGTACGCTTACGGAACGGCAAAGACGGGAAAGTAACCTGGTATCAGTTTAAAATTCCTATCCGGGAGTATCAGGTAAAAACAGGCTCGATAGAGGGGTTCAATAATATCCGTTTTATGCGGATGTTCCTTACCGGTTTCGAAAAACCGCTCTTTCTACGCTTTGCCACTTTGGAGCTGAAACGGAGCGAATGGCGCAACTACCGAAACGACCTCGTTGCCGGTGGAGCAATCAGCGGATCGGGCAATTTAGACATCTCCACAGTCAATATCGAAGAGAACGGCCGCCGCATACCGGTCAACTATATCCTTCCACCGGGCGTCACCCGTATCCTCGATCCGGGGCAACCCCAACTGCGACAAGAAAATGAACAGTCGCTCTCTCTGAAAATAACCGACCTCGATCCCGATGAGAGCCGGGCAATCTATAAAAGCAGTATGTACGACCTGCGTCGCTATAAACGCTTGCAGATGTTTGTCCATGCGGAACAGTTGTCCGAAGAGCCGGGAACACTACAGGATGGCGATCTCTCCATCTTCCTTCGATTGGGATCGGACTACCGGAACAACTACTACGAATATGAGATACCGCTGCAGCTTACCCCCGAAGGGCAGTACAGTTCCAACAACCTGTCGGATCAGGAGAAAGTATGGCCGGGAGAGAATATGTTCGACTTCCCGCTTACACTGCTGACCGACCTGAAATTAGCCCGCAATACGGATAAAGAGCAGGATGACGGAATATCCTTCTTCACCCCCTACACACAACCCGATCCCGAGAAGCAGAATAACAAGGTCACTATCACCGGCAATCCCTCACTGGCCGAAGTAAAGGTGTTGATGATCGGCATCAGAAATAAAGCCGACAGTCATCGCTCCGCGGAAATATGGGTAAACGAACTGCGCCTGAGTGAATTCGATGAGAAAGGAGGCTGGGCGGCACAGGGAAATGCACAACTGGCGCTGTCAGACATAGGAACAGTGAGCCTCTCCGGCCGGAAAGAGAGTGCCGGTTTCGGAGCGCTCAACCAAAGCTTGTTGGAACGCCGCGACGACGATTATACATCGGTACAACTATCATTGCAGATGGAGATGGGACGCTTCTTACCAAAGCAGATCAAACTGTCGGCACCCCTCTACTTCTCCTACTCCAAACAACTTACGAATCCGCTCTACGACCCGTTCAACCAGGATATCCTGCTCTCGGAATCCCTTCAACACTCCGGGAATCAGTTCCTGCGTGACTCCATACAGCGGATCGCAACTACTGTCATGAAGGAGATAAGCCTGAACCTCAGCAATGTGAAGATGGACATCAGGAGTAAGCAGCCAATGCCCTATGACCCGGCCAATTTCAGCTTCACCTATGCCCGGAATGAGAACCAGCGACGAAGTCCCGATACCGAATATGCCACTACAAAAAATTTCAGGTTACAGGCAAGCTATGAGTACACACCGCAAGCAAAGAGCTGGGAACCGTTCAAAAGCAGCGATCCCGCTTCCGGTTGGGAAAAACCGCTCCGGGTAATAAATTTCAACTACCTGCCCAATAACATCCGACTCAGTTCTGACCTCGTACGTCACTACGAAGAGGTGCAACTGCGTGACTTGAATAACCATACGGGAAGTGGCTTACAAGCAGAACAAAAGTACCTGTCGTTCAGTCGCAATTTTTTCTGGAACCGGGATATCTCTTTCAGCTGGGATTTGACACGCAATCTAAGAACCACTTTCCAATCGGGCACCATCGCAGAGATTGAAGAACCCTACCTACAGGTAAATAAAGAGCTGAACAGAAGCGACTACATAATATGGAAAGACTCGGTGACACAAAGTATCCGGGAGCTGGGAAAACCGTTGAACTATGCACAGACAGCCGATGTGACCTATACCCTCCCATTCACCTATATTCCCGTTCTCGACTGGATTGGTTCGACTGCTGCCTATCATTCCCGATATCGCTGGGAACGGGGTGCCATGATAGCGGACGAAAAAATCGGCAATTTTTTGCAGAATGAGCTCTCATTCACACTCAACAGCCGCTTCAACCTGGTATCACTTTACAACAAAATCCCCTTTCTCCGGGAAACCAACCGCCATTTTGCAGGTGAATGGCGTGAAGGCCGGCCTGAGTCAACCCGAACATGGAACAGCACCGGAGAAGATATTGCCCGGTATGCCGCACAGACACTGATGATGCTTAGGAGCGTCAATATCAATTGGGGATACCGGACACGTAACGATATTCCCGGTTTTGAAGAAATGATCGGCGATTTTTTCGGACAGCGCCAGACACCGCTCGGCCTGTTGCCCGGCTGGGGGTTCGCTTTCGGTTTTGAGGGTGGTGGGCGGTTCGTCGAGAAACTGAAAGCAGACAATTTATTGGTATTGGATGAATACAATATCACCCCCGCCCTCTATAACAAAACGAGGAATCTGAGGCTTGACGCCTCTTTAGAGCCGCTCCCGGGATTAAAGATAGAGCTGAACGCGTTATACGAGAAGAATCATCGGACGGAAATCCAATATATGTTTGACGATATGCCCCAAAAAAAGGGAGGGAGTTTCGCCATGACCATACAGAGCCTCTCTTCAGCATTTGAAAACTCCACGGCAGACAATAACTACCGTTCTCGGGCTTTCGACAAATTTCTTGAAAATCGGCATATCATCGCAGAACGCACAAGAGAACAATACTCTGGTACAAACTATCCTGCCGGAGGATTCCTTGCCGGAAGCGGGTATGAGGGAGAGCCATTTGATAACAGCAAAGGCGATGTGAGGCTCAACTCTGCCGATGTGCTTATTCCCGCATTTCTGGCCGCCTATACTGGCAAAGATCCGACATTGGCAGGGCTGACTCCTTTTCCGGATATCTCCTCACTGCTACCCAACTGGCTAATTTCCTACAACCTGATAAGACTACTGCCCCAACTGGGGGAGCAGATGCAGTCGCTCACCCTTACCCATCAATACCTCTCACAATACAGGATCGGATCATTCGACTCTTTCACGAGTTGGGTAGCCCTCGGCGACGGGAGTGACCTGGGATATGTGCGCGACGCTGTTTCGGAATCCCCTATCCCCTCCACTCCCTTTAATATAACTTCGGTGAGTATTCAGGAAAGTTTCAATCCACTGATCGAAGCACGGGGAGTATGGGAGAACAACATAAATATGAGCCTCAGGTTCAACAAAAGCAGGGCGTTGAATTTAAATATCGCATCCTATCAGATCGTGGAAACAAGCGACTTTGATTTTGTGATAGGGTTGGGGTACCGTATCCAGCACTTCAACCGCATCATCGGCGTCGGATCCAATTCCATACAAAGAGAACGCCACCGCCCCTCATCAAATATTTTGACCGGTGAGACCCACACAGGAAAAACCACCACATTCAATAACGACCTCAATATCCGTCTCGATATTTCACGAAAAATCACCCATGCCCTGATCAGGAGGATTGAAGAAGAATTTACACAGGCCACAAGTGGCATAAGGACCATTACCATCAGTTTTTCAGCCGATTACGCCTTAAGCAGGTTGGTCACGCTGCGTGCTTTCTTCGACAGGATGGTACACCAACCACTTGTTTCATCAGGCTCCTACCCCTCCTCAGATACAAGTGCGGGGGTAAGTATTCAACTTAATATGAATCAGTAACCGAAGGAGCAAAAAAAGGAGAAGTTAGAACAGAGAGTTGAAAATTGGCGTAAGCCAAATAAGAAGCCAGAAGGTGAGAAGAGATCAAAAACCAGTTAAACAAATCCTAAAAATAAAACCGGGAAACTGATATTCTATTAATTAATGTTGTAAAACTACCCCTCTTAGGATTTTTTTTAATTTTAAGGAGAAATGTTAAACAAAAAAGAGGTTTATTTGTTTAATTAATAATGAATAGAAACGATCTTTGAAATAAGATTTTAATTAAAACGGAGGTAAGTAAAAGAAGTGTATGAAAAAATCAACTATCTGGCTGCTTGCTATTGTGATGTTCACGGCGTTTTTTGTATTGTTATTCCTGCAGGTGAGATATATGCGTACCAGTCTCGATATCCGTACTCAGCAATTTGATGAGCAGGTAAACAGGAGTTTATATAACGTAATGAGAGAGTTGGAAAAGGCTCAGACCCTAAAATATCTGGAACAGGATATGATCGAGTCGGAGAACAGGTACTCACAATACAACAGACCGCAAATCACACAAAGCATCACAGCCGAAAGTGGCAGTGCAACTATTACTCATCCCGATGGAAGTGAAACAAGAATTGAACTGAACAGGACTGAACAGTCACTCCGTCCGCAGCAACAGCGGGAGAGCGTGTTTTTATCCCCTAACCCGGGTTCAAGCACCATCTCCAAAACACAATACGACATGCAACAATCGCTGTCGAAACGCTATCTACACGAACGGGAATTGATGAATGAAGTTATATTAAGCATAATGAGTCAGGCAAGTGACGAACCGATTGAAAAGCGAATAGATTTTAATAAAGTGGATCAATCTATCCGATATCAGTTAGCTTACAATGGCTTAAACGTGCCTTTCAGTTTTCAGATTGTGAATTTCAGCAATAAAGTGGTCTATTCCTCTCCAGGGTTTTCCACCAAGCAGAAAGATGCGATTTATACACAAATTCTGTTTCCCAATGATCCATCGGCAAAACTAAACAGGATGAGGGTTTATTTTCCTACAAGGAATAATTATGTATATGGCGAACTATCTTTCTTTATTCCATCGCTTATATTCACAATTATCTTGTTGATAACGTTTATATTCACGGTAGTTTCACTCTTCAGGCAAAAGCGTTTGTCTGAAATGAAGAATGATTTTATCAACAATATGACACATGAGCTAAAGACTCCGGTTTCTACCATCTCATTGGCATCGCAGATGCTCAAGGACGAGTCGATATTGAAATCACCCGAAGTGTTCAAACATGTCACCGGGGTGATTCATGACGAGACCAAAAGGCTCAGTTTTCAGGTAGAAAAGGTACTACAGATGTCGCTTTTCGACAAACAAAAGGCTACCTTGAAAATGAAAGAGATAGATGCGAACGACTTGGTAGTGGGAGTAGCCAATACCCATGTGTTGAAAGTGGAAAAACTGGGCGGGACACTTGACATCGATCTTCAGGCAGAAGAGTCCACCATAAAAGTGGACGAGATGCATTTCACCAACGTTATCTTTAATATTCTCGATAACGCACTGAAGTATAAGAAAAAAGATCTCCCACCAGAGTTAATGATCCGGACAAAAAATGAAGGAAACAAGATTGTTATCACTATTGAGGATAACGGCATTGGAATGAGAAAAGAGGACTCTAGGAAAGTATTCGACCGATTTTATCGTGTGCCTACAGGCAACCGTCACGATGTGAAGGGATTTGGTTTGGGACTGGCATACGTTAAAAAAATCGTGACTGACATGAACGGTACTATTCGTGCCGATAGTGAATTAGGAAAAGGTACAAGATTCATAATAAGTTTACCCGTAATAACACAAAAATGATATGGAAGAAAAATTAAAGATTTTTTTATGCGAAGATGATGAGAATCTTGGCATGTTGCTTAGAGAATATCTCCAGGCAAAAGGGTTTGACACCGATCTGTTTCCCGATGGAGAAGCTGGTTTCAAAGGATTTGTAAAGAGTAAATATGATCTTTGCATTGTGGATGTAATGATGCCCAAAAAGGATGGAATTACGCTTGTAAAGGAGATAAGAACCATTAATACGGAAATACCCGTGATTTTCCTGACTGCAAAAAATATGAAAGAAGATGTATTGGAAGGATTCAAAGCAGGGGCCGACGATTACATCACCAAACCGTTTAGCATGGAAGAGTTGGTACTTCGTATCGAAGCTATTATCCGACGCGTGAAAGGAAAGAAGAGCAAAGAACAGCAGGTGTACGCTTTTGGAGCAATGTCTTTCGACACTCAAAAGCAAATACTCACTATTGGCGACTCTCAGACAAAACTGACCACCAAAGAGTCCGAATTGCTATCGCTACTTTGCGCACATGCCAATGATATCCTCGAAAGGAATCATGCACTGAAACAGATTTGGGAAGAGGACACCTATTTTAATGCGCGCAGTATGGATGTCTATATCACCAAGTTGCGCAAATTACTGAAACCCGAACCCAATATTGAGATTATCAATATCCACGGCAAAGGGTACAAACTGATCGTCCCTACCGACGAAAATGACAATAGCGAACAATAACTGCCGTTTTCAGATTTTATAAAGCCGCTCCTTTAGGGGCGGCTTTTTCAATATCTCAATTCTCATCATTTTTTCCCCGTAACAGGAGCACAACATCCAATTTATTGGCTACCTTTGTAATAAGGTTTGGAAAATAAAGTAAGGTTGACTATGAAAGAGAAAAAATTTAAAATGGCTAAGACGCTCAGATTGATTGCAACTGATCGTCAGAGGACAAATATTCTCCGTAACTGGGAACAGAAAACAATTGCCTATCTGGTACAAAAAGTGCCCTCTTGGATATCTTCCGACGGGCTTACAGCAATCGGCTTTTTTGGCAATATAATGGTGGCTTCAAGCTTCGTAATGGGAGCCTTTCTGAACCGCTACTGGTTGCTGTTATCCCTTTTGGGGTTTCTTATCAACTGGGTTGGCGATTCACTCGATGGACGATTGGCTTACTACCGTAACAGGCCTCGTAAATGGTATGGTTTCTCACTCGACGTGACGGTAGATTGGATCGGGACTTTCCTGATCGGATTAGGGTACACAATTTATGCCCCCGGATGGTGGAAATATGCCGGTTTTTTCTTTGTAGTGCTGTATGGATGGGAAATGGTTACTGCTCAATTGCGCTATAAGATCGGCGGCAAGTATTCTATCGACTCAGGGATCTTCGGTCCTACAGAAGTACGAATATTGTTGGCTACTATCATCACTGTGGAAGTATTTATTCCCGGCTCGTTACAATATCTCGCCACTGTTGCCTGCATCATTCTTTTAGTCTCCAATATTATTGAGACACGTAATCTTTTATATTTAGCCGATGAACGCGACAAAGCCGACCGCCGCATAAAGGAAAAAGAATACAAGAAGAAGCAGATAGAAAATGCTTGAGCTGCACCATAAACAAAAAACATGACACATTCAATGACGGGATACGGCAAAGCCGTGATAGAGCTCCCGAACAAAAAAATAACAATCGAGATAAAATCATTAAATAGCAAGCAATTCGACTTGTTTACGCGTCTTCCCTTCATCTATCGCGAGAAGGAGATCGCTTTACGAAATTCACTTGCGCGCCGTTTGATACGCGGGAAAGTTGATCTTTCCATAAATGTAGAAATGATTGCCAAAGATGTGACATCGAAGATCGATCACAACGTACTGAGTCAATACTACCATGAAATCAAAAGAGTGGCTGTCGCACTGAATATTCCCCAACCGGAAGAATGGTTTACGGTTTTGTTGCGACTTCCGGAGGTAATGAGACAAGAACAGGAAGAGTTAAACGACGAAGAATGGAATATCATCGAAGAGGCTATCAATACTGCAGTAGATGAGACAATCGCTTTCCGTCGGCAGGAAGGGGAGATGTTGTTCCAAGTCTTGACAACAAAAATCAGCAATATCCGTTCATTACTGGAAGCGGTAGAGCCTTTCGAAGAAGAGAGAGTGGAAAAGGTGAAGAGCCGTATCCGTGAAGGTTTGAATAACCTGGAAGGGATCGAATATGATAAAAACCGATTTGAACAGGAGATGATTTACTATATTGAGAAGCTGGACTTGAATGAGGAAAAAAACCGTCTTGCCCATCATCTCAATTATTTCATTGACACGTTAAAAGGGGAAGAATCTCAGGGAAAGAAACTTGGATTTATAGCCCAAGAAATAGGCCGTGAGATCAATACGCTTGGATCAAAATCCAACCAATCGGATATGCAGCGGATCGTGGTACAGATGAAGGATGAGCTGGAACAGCTGAAAGAACAAATTTTAAATGTACTATAAACGGCTGTAATCCATTGATAACTATATATACAGACAGGATGACAATACCCAAACTGATTATTTTTTCGGCTCCCTCAGGTGCCGGGAAATCAACATTAATAAGATTCTTACTGGAGCGGGGGCTGAACATCCGCTTCTCTATCTCTGCAACGAGTCGCAAACCACGGGGAGAGGAGAAGAACGGTGTTGAGTATTATTTTCTTACACCGGAAGAATTTCGCAGGCGTATTGCCAACAACGAATTCCTCGAGTACGAAGAGGTCTATAAAGACAAATTCTACGGTACATTGAAAAGCGAAGTAGACCATATTCTTTCCGAAGGAGTCAATGTGGTTTTTGATGTGGACTGTATTGGAGGATTAAATATTAAAAAGATATATGGCGACCGCGCCTTGACGGTTTTCGTGATGCCTCCGTCGGTAGAAATACTCCGTAAACGGCTCGAAAAACGAGGAACCGACACCCCTGCTGTAATCGAACACCGTCTTGCTAAAGCAGAGTATGAAATGAGTTTTGCCCCTCAATTCGACATAATCATTCATAATGAGGATTATGATCAGGCGAAAGAGGAGATCTTAAAACTGATTACAAACTTTATTCAATAGTCATTTGAACTTTACACCAAATTCTCTTCAATTATGAAGATACTACTACCTATTCTGCCCCTCTTTCTCACATTCACCCTCTTTAGTCAGACTGTACAGAAAGAGACCCGCCTGTATGCCGAAAAGGCAGGCAATGAATTAAAAATGGATATTTATAGAAGTGACGTTGCAACTCTTCAACCACAGCCATGCCTCATATTCGTCTTTGGCGGTGGATTCAAGGAGGGGAGTCGGGATGCGAAACTTTATCACCCTTACTTCAATTTTTTTGCTGAAAAGGGATTCACTGTTGTCTCCATCGACTATCGTTTAGGAATGAAAGACCAGAAGGCACCCGGCATATTCAATAACAAGCCCATACGGAATGCTATTGCCGTGGCTGTTGAAGACCTCTATTCCGCTACTAATTATTTACTTGAGAATGCAGAGGCACTATCTATCGATCCATCACGTATTATCATTAGTGGATCGAGTGCAGGGGCTATCACCGTATTACAAGCCGACTACGAAAGTAGGGATAACCATCCCTCTGCCAATCTGCTACCGGATAATTTTCATTACGCAGGTGTAATCTCATTTGCCGGTGCTATTTTTAGTACCGAAGGTACCCCCTCATACAC
>JAAYFR010000003.1 GCA_012728155.1 Bacteroidales bacterium
CGATATGCACCGTCCAAATTATCATAATAATCGAAATAAACTTCCCCTACCTGTTTGAAATCTATTTTTGATTTTGACAATTCCGGTATAATCTTGTCGTACGGAAATCCGGCATAAATAATCTCAGTTGACGAAGCTACGATAAAATCCGTTTTATCTTTCAACTCATAAGCGACCTCCACTGCTCCCATCAAACATGCGTCAAACAAAATAAAATCAAAATGAGTTGGCAGAGACTTTGACAGCTCAGCGATATTCATTTCATTCCCATGATCTTTTCCAAATGACCTTAATGGGATATCTGAAGGAAGCCATGATGTTCCATGTGACCATAAAACCAGACCATAGCTATGAGCCGGATATAAATCAATAATATCCTCCAGAACATCCTGCATTTGAGAAGCATTGGCCGAATTTATCTCCGGATATATTTTTATTGTCTTTGCGGAATTGGGAACGATCTCCAACAAATAGGGTAACTCCCTTGCCAAATCCGCAAATACTATCAAGTGAGTATCTGTACTGTTGAACCCCCCTTTCATTTCTTCTATATCGTTAAGGGCATCTTCCGATAAATCATTATCTGCAGACATATAAACGATGATTGTGCGCTCCGCATAAATAATATCATCATGCTCTGTATGACAGGCAATCAACATCAATAAAGCAGATAACAATATTATTTTTTCTATTTTCATTTTTTCATCAAACTGTCAAGTAAAATGAGTGTTTCACGTAACTTTTTTCCATAAAAGACCTCTATTATTGTATTTTTTTTGTCTAAAATAAGATTGGCAGGATATACTCTGGGCACAAAGACTACCTCAAATTCATTTTTATAATCCGCAAGAAGAACGAGATTATTCCAATTATAATTATGTCTCTCCAAAAAAGAGAGAACCTCTTTTGCATTGTCCTTTGTCAGGGCAACTATTTTCAACCCCTCAAACTCCTTTACCAACAAGTTCAACACGGTTAGTTCTTCAATGCAGGGAGAACATGTAATGTCCCAAAAGGAGAGTAGCGTAATATTTTCCCCATTTGTTTCAAACTTATTACCATAGATATCTTTCGTTTCATAAAAAAGAATTTTTTTTCCGATTATATCTTCCCCCCGGGGATATTTTCGTTCCAACGTCCAGATAGAATTCCGGATAAAAAAAATATATTTCTGCGAATTAATCGAATCTTTAAATGCTTTTTGAGAAATTTCCTGACCTTCTTCATCAAAATAGGTTTCTTCTCCAGTTAATTCGACAGACAACAACTTTTTATCTATTCCCGTTACTTGTGAGAAAGAAAAAATAATAAACAATAACATAAACACAAAACAACAAAATAATCTTTTCATTACTTTAATTCTTGAGTCCATTTTAAAAATTCGTGAACTGTTTAGTCATTCTTAAATTTTAAAACCTTATTTGTATAATGAGAGTATCTGAAAGTATCTTCATAACGAAATTACTCAATATTTTGAAACAAAATTGATTATTCAATTCTCAAAGCGAAAAACAAGAAACTTCCAGATAGTCTCAAATATGCAAACTATTAATGCGTTACAGTCATTTCACAACTGTCACTTTTCAGGCATGTTCAGAATAAGAAATTCGGCAGCTTGGGTATTGTTAAAATCTTCACACAATCCTTGAAAACAGGGAAACTCCTTGAATCAAACGCACCAAATACTGTACCTTTTAAATTCTCGGGTAATTCAACCCCTGCGGATCTCATCATGTTTTTAATATCATCAATATTCTCTGACTACTTATTATGGTTGATTTGGAAAAGAGAGATTTACCGTCATATCCGATGACAACAGGAGATCAATAATGCCTTTCTCAGGCAAAATCCGAATCCATCAAAGTCGAATATTAACCTGTTATCGCATAAGTATAATTTAAAATACTACTAAAAGCAGAATTAAGCGAGCCTTTAAATACAATCTTCCATTCGGGACTTATAATTATAGTCGTCGGAAAGGATTTGATTTTCAACTGTTCCAATAAAATATCAGGATCACTCAATGAATAAGTCGGAAACATAAAGTTGTTAGCTTGCAAATAATCTACACCAGCAGAATAAGAATCGTTACCGGAATGACTGTGAACCGCATAAAGTTGAACACGATCATCATTCTTCAGTCTACTATTATACATTTCCCGATACTTTTCAAGTCCATTCAAACAGTTTTTGTCTGCTGAATCCCAAAAATAAAGAACTATATATTTCCCCTTCAACGACAAAACATCAACATCAGATGTGTCACTTTGGAATCTGAGCGGGAAATTTATAGCTTCGCTTATGACATGTCTCTTGATAGAATATGATATATAATAATTTCTTGCGAAAACAAAAGCAAGAACTACCAGCACACATGTTAAAAAGATAATTATATTTTTTTTCATTATTTTCTTGATTAATTGCTACTTACACAAGTGCCATTACAACTATAAAGCCAAAGATTACCACATCCCCAAGATGTTACATTACATCCGGAGATAGTACTACAGCGATGCAATACCGCCACACAAGGAAACCAATTTCCAGAGGAACCAGGCTCTGAAAGATTTGAAGAGTTACAATCACAATCAGGTTGAGTAGATTCACCACCATTTTTCAATCGAATTCCGGTTTTTTTGCCTGAGATAAGCTGTTTCCCAGAATTCATCGCTTCAGGTGTACCAATAAGAGAATACAACAATTCCGGCGTCCATTTCAATTCCTCTTTTGCATATTCTGTCCATCTATACAGCTCAATTTCAACTTTATCCATCTCTTCCTGACCTGCACTGTTCTCAAATACTTTTGGGCTCTCTTTTATTACAGTTAAAAGATTTTCAATATGTTTTCTTTCCTGTTGTGTCCACTCAATATTACTCAAAACATCATTTACTTTATTAATCCACAATGCTTGCTTTTGCTCAGGTTTATAACCACGATACGCAGCTCGCTGATAATCAATATTCCCAATCTCAAGCCATTCTGCTCTTTCCATCCGAACAATATCAGACAAATTTTCCTTTACCCACGCATCTGCTCCTTCGTCGCAACTATAAATTATTTCATCCTGCGAACAAGAAAATAATACCAAACACATAGCCGCAACAAACGAAATCTTAAAAACATTTAATTTCATAAGTTTTAAAATTTTAGTTGTAATACAATAATTTGACTTCTCTCTAAATAATATCTTCATCTTCTTCGATTTAATAATTTAAATATGTTTCTGTTTTTTTGATTTAACAATCCCTTCAATCCGTAGAATAATAACATCTTTTTCTGCATTGGATTTAACAAAAATACTTTTGGAAAACTTTCCGGAATAGCCTTTTGGATTAAAGGTTATCCTTATACTCCCTTTTTGACCTGATTTTACAACTTCCTTTGTCCATTCTGGAACCGTACAGCCACAAGAAGTTGTTATTTTCTGTATAATTAATGGAGTATTTCCCTTATTTTCAAAAAAGAATGTTGTTGTAAAGATCGAATCCTTTTGTGGATTGATTTGTCCAAAATCATGTTTTTTGTTCTCAAAATGAATTATTGCACTTTTCTCCTGAGCCGGAACATAACCGACTGAAAAAAGCATGACGGCTATTAATATTAACTGTCTAAAATTCTTTTCAATCATAATCATTTTAGTTTAACTTTTTTACTATTTTAATAGTTACCGACATTACTTTCACAGGATTCTCTAAAATCCTGTTTACAATGACTTATTTTCTACTTTTACCGCTTCATTCGTCCATGTCCTTCCCTCAAAACATAAAGAGAAAAACACTTCATCGGGACACTCACTCTCACGGAGGCAGAAAAGTTTCGGGAGACGATTGCTCCGAAACGGTATTCTGCCCAGGTTGAGTAGTTAAAGGTTCGATATCCGTTCTGCTCTGTGTTGCAGAATCGTTTTTCCTTCGTTCAATCAATTTCCGCATTTCTTCTTGAATAGCGGCAATGGTGGGAGAGTGTATTTTTATTCTTTTGTTCAGAATAATTTTTGCCAATTCCTCTGTATAACTTTTGTTTCCGGTTAAATCATACAATTTTGCCAACCGATACAGAGGCATAAATTTCACTGGACACATTGCGGCTGCTTTTTTCAGATAGTTTTCTGTATCGTTATATTGCTGTAATTGCAGGCAATTCTCCGCCATCAGCATCTGCAGGTCATAGTCGGCCCAAAGGACATCAC
>JAAYFR010000056.1 GCA_012728155.1 Bacteroidales bacterium
ATCAAAAAGTGAATGATGCAGGTATTAAGTTCAGGAAGTATCCGCTAAAAGTCATGGGTAAGGGAGTTAGTCTTACTGGTTACGACACAAATGAGAAATGGAAAATTATTATTAACGAAGAAATAGAGATTGACGAATGATTTGAGTAGCGAGAGCAGAGGCAAAATTTATTTTGGCTATGTCGAGTCACGAAAATCAACTAATTTAAAATAAACTTCTAACTAAAAAGCAGAATTGTACAGGGTGTAGCGAATTAGCTGAAATAGTGTTTGTTACGCCCTGTTTTGCTTAGTTTGGGAAAAGGCTAAAAACCCAAATTCAGCAGAACAACGCAAAAGATGAGTTACTATCTCATTACCGAGTAATAGATTTGAATTAACCTCTATCTGGTTCTTATTCAGTGTTTTGCGTAATTTTACATAGTGTCGAATAGCTCAATGATAACTAATTTTGTAACGTTAAAAACATTGAGTTATGAGGTCAACATTCAAGGTCTTGTTTTATGTGAAGAAAGGCAGCCCGAAACCCAACGGAAACCTGCCTTTGATGTGCCGTCTGACAGTGGACGGCGAGGTTAAACAGTTCAGTTGCAAGATGGACGTTCCGCTCCGCTTGTGGGACGTGAAGAACAACCGGGCATCGGGCAAGAGCGTGGAAGCGCAGAAAATCAATTTTGCGGTCGATAGAATCCGTGTAGAGGTAAACCGCCGTTATCAGGAGCTGATGCAGACGGACGGTTATGTTACCGCCACCAAACTGAAAAACGCCTATCTCGGTATCGGGGTAAAGCAGGAAACGCTCATGAAACTATTCGAACAACACAACGCCGAGTTTGAGAAGAAAGTAGGTTACAGCCGTGCGCAGGGTACGTTCTCCCGATACCGCACCGTCTACAAACACATTCGTGAGTTCCTATCCCTTACCTACCGCAGGGAAGATATACCACTCAAAGAATTGAATTTCACCTTTATCAATGACTTTGAACACTTCCTGCGCGAGGAAAAGAAATGCCGTACCAATACCGTATGGGGATATATGATTGTACTAAAGCATATTATTTCCATAGCACGGAACACAGGCTTACTGCCGTTCAATCCCTTTGCAGGATATATCAACAGCCCCGAAAGCGTGGACAGGGGTTACCTTACCGAAGAGGAAATACAGACGCTTATAGACGCCCCGATGAAGAATAAAACCTACGAGTTGGTGCGCGACCTCTTCATCTTCTCGACCTTTACCGGTTTGTCGTATGCCGATGTGAAGAACCTCACGAACGACAACCTGCAAACCTTCTTCGACGGCAACCTGTGGATTATTACCCGAAGACGCAAGACCAACACCGATTCCAATATCCGGCTGTTGGACGTTCCCAAGCGCATTATAGAGAAGTACAAAGGCTTAACGAATGATAACCGTGTTTTTCCTGTTCCGAGCAATAGCTGTTGCAATACCATCCTAAAAAAGATAGGCGTACAGTGCGGAATCAAAACGCGGCTGACCTATCACGTCGCACGCCACAGCGCAGCTACGACAATTTTATTATCGCACGGCGTACCCATTGAAACGGTAAGTCGTATTCTTGGGCATACCAATATCAAGACCACACAGATTTACGCCCGGATAACCAACCAAAAGATAAGCCGTGATATGGAATCCCTCTCGCAGAAGTTGGAGGGAATGGAGAAAAATATTTGCAATTCTATTCATGCTACCAACTAACTATACATCACTCGCTATACAAACTGTAGTGAGTGATGTTGTTGATAACAGTAGCTGTTTGGAGTTTATCGGCAACCTGTCTGAAAGGCTTTTCAAAAAAGCCATAGCTTATTAGGGCATTTTTTTCACGCATCCGTTTCACTACTGCTAAAAATGCCCCAATAAGCCAAAGGTTTTCCCCCTTTGGAATCTCCCTTTTACGGTCTGATGACCGTATCGAAAGACGAAAATTATTTGCCAATTTTAATATCAAATAAGCAAATGGGATTTGCAGTCTTACATATACAGAAGCCGAAAGGAAACGATAGCGGAACCACCGCCCATATAGAAAGGACGGTCAATCCGGCTAATGCCGACCCGGAACGAAAGTACCTGAACCGGAATCTTATCGAATATCCCGATGAAGTAGAAACCCGGACACAGGCGATACAGCACCGTATTGAGAACGCAGGGATAAAGCGTAAGATCAGCCACAGCCAAGTCCGGGCGTTGCAGATTATGCTGTCGGGTACGCCCGAAGATATGCACCGCATACAAGCGGAGGGCAGGCTCGATGAGTGGTGCAGGGATAATATAAAATGGTTGCAAGATACATTCGGAAAAGACAATGTAGTGTCCGCCGTTCTACACATGGACGAGAAAACGCCCCATATTCACGCTACGGTCGTACCTATCGTAACCGGAGAAAGAAGAAAAGAGCGGGAGAAAAAGAAGCGGGAACCCAAACCGGAGCAGAGCAAGCCGACCCCAAAGAAATATCGTAAGAAGCCTGCGGATGTAGTCAGACTGTGTGCCGATGATATCATGACCCGGGATAACCTGAAACTGTATCAGGATACCTATGCCGAAAAAATGGCTAAATACGGACTGGAACGAGGTATTAAAGGCTCAGATGCCCGTCATATATCCACTCCGCAATTTTACCGTGATTTGTATGCGAAGAATGAAGACCTGAAAGAAGAAATAGAGGTATTACAAGAGCGAAAAGAGGAGGTAAACGAGAAGATATGGGATCTGTACGACCGCAAGGACGAAGTGCGGGAGAAGTTCCTCGATATGCACGACTATGTACAGAAGAAAGAAAAGGAGGTTGCCGAGATGGAGATTCGGCTCGAACAACTCCGAAAGGATTACGAGCCGTACAAGGCGCAGGAAGACCTGAATACATTGCTAGAGGTATTTCCACAAGTAGCCGAGAACCTGCGAATGGTTCAATTTTGCAAGGGAATCGGATTGGCGGTTGAAAACATAAAGGAGTTGTTTACCGGCAAAGAGGTTACGATAACTGGCAAACTTCACTCGTCAGAACACGAAAAGTATTTCGATGTGCAGGATGCCAAGCTACAACTGTATAAGGAAAAGAAGAATCCCGATAAGCTGCATCTTTCTCTCAACGGGCAGAACATTATAGACTGGTTTAAGGAGCAGTTTAACAAAGTGAAACAAACGATAAAACCGCATATCAGCCCCGCTGCACCTAAAGAGAAGAAAGGTAGAGGAATATAGCGCACTAATATCACAATTAAAACAGATCGGAGTAATGGTTTTTATGATATAATAGGGGCTGATTCGCAGATGTTTACTATCTTTACAGCTAAAATAACTTATGGGCTATGAGTGAAATTTTTCTTCATGAATGATAGCGCTCATAGTCATTAAAAATATAGATACGCAATGTTTGTACTTGACAAAGAGAAGAATAGGATCAATAAAATCAAATGCTGCACTTTCTCAGATCTGAAATTTCGGGAAAGAGAACATTTACAAGAGTGGCTTGAAAATACTCCCACAGCCTTTGGAGAAGACGATGAGTTGCTATTTATTCAGAAGGAGTTCGATGGATTTGACGATACACGAGAACGGCTTGATTTGCTTGCAATTGACAAGCAGGGAGATTTAGTTATCATTGAAAACAAGCTGGATGATAGCGGAAGGGATGTAACCTGGCAGGTGTTAAAATATGCCTCGTATTGCTCAAGCCTATCAAAGCAACAAATAAAGGACATTTATCAATCTTATCTTGATAAAAAAGGAGTTTCCGAAAATGCGGAAAGTAATATTTCAGATTTTTTAGATGCAGAGGATTTTAAGGAAATTCAATTAAATAAAACTCAAAGGATAATTTTGGTATCTGGTAATTACAGGAAAGAAGTAACATCTACCGTTCTATGGCTATTACAAAAATATAATATTAAAATTCAATGCTTTAAAGCCACGCCATTTTCTTTTGGAGAGCAAATTTTTCTTAACATCGAACAAATCATTCCCGTTCATGAGGTGGAAGAATATACCATAAAAATGGCAGAAAAAGCTCAAGAGGAGCAAAGTACTCAAGAGGAGCAAGTGATCAGGCATAAAATAAGGATTGAGTTTTGGAAATTGTTATTGCCCAAGCTCAATACGAAAACCAATCTTTTCGCAAATGTCAGTCCATCGAAAGATAATTGGATTACAGCAGGATCGGGTGTCAGCGGTGTTGGATTTGTTTTCTCCATAGCAAAAAATTATGCCCGAACCGAAGTTTATATGTCAAGAGGTAATACTGAAGAGAATAAGTTTGTTTTCGATAAATTGTTTCTACAGAAAGATGAAATTGAAAAACAGACAGGTACTTTAGAGTGGGAACGGCTTGAAAATAAAAAGGCATGTAGAATAAAGCAAGAACTACGAAATGTAAGTCTGTATGAAAAAGATGATTGGGATAAAATGGTGGATTTCCTAATAATGAGCATGGTTAAAATGGAAACCGCATTTAAGAAACCATTACAAACTATTAATAGAGAGTTAAAAGCAGAAGTTAAAGAATAATGACAAATCAAGAAATAGCTTTTCAACTCCGTCAAATCACGCAGAACGGTAATATAAATTTACCGGAATCGATTGATTTTGAGCTATCAGATGGCATACTTAAAGTTGGCATTTCAGACAAAGGAGTGTGTGCGAACATGCAATCGAATGAATCAGCTTTTGAGGGATGGGCTCTTTGTCTGAAAGCATGGCTTCCCGATTTGATAGATAAGGTTTCAATTTTCTGGAATGCAACCACTCCCAAATCGGATACACTCCATTACGAGAGATTTAAATATCGTGTTTGGAAATTTATAAAGGCTTATGATTGGGCTGAAAACGGCTCCTTGTTTAATATGGATTATTACGGAGAAAATCTCAAGAATTGGGTAGTAAATTTCCCATGTAAAGAAGCCGATAAAGAAGCGCAAGGAGAGGAAGCTATTCTTGAAAGAGAGTACATCATTAAGCATAAAGAAAGTTATGATGTGATCGATCAACAACTGCCGGTAGGTGTATTTAATAGTGTTATATCAAAAGAGAGTTGCGTAATGCCGCGGGGCAAAAGCCAGATCGACATTTGGGCTTTACGTGGCGATACTTTGCATATCTTTGAATTGAAGAGATCAGATAATATAATGGTCGGGATTATATCTGAATTGATGTATTACGTCAATATTATGAATGATATTAAAAATCGAAGAATTAAATATCCACAAGATGCAAAACACTGCGAATATAGAAATTTTGATGTTTTGTATAATTCTTTAGATCCAAATAAAATCCACTCTATAAAGGGTCATTTTCTCGCGACAAAACTTCATCCATTAATATCCCCTGCTGTCATAATTCTTGTCAATGACAGTTATATACACAAGATGGAACACATAGAATATTCTTATATTCCGTTATGAAGATCACTATTCATCGAGGAATCAACCAAATCGGAGGTTGCATCACGGAAATATCTAACAGTGAAACCCGGATACTGATTGATTTAGGGCAGAATCTACCGGATGGCGAGGGAGTTGTGAAAGATGATTTTGCAAGCCGTGAAGCAATAGAAAAAATCACACAAGGTATTGATGCAATTTTCTACACCCATTATCACGGCGATCATCTCGGGTTATTTCATTATGTACCGGACAATGTTCAGCAATATCTTGGTAATGTCGCTAAACGTGTGGCTCTCTGTAAACATCGGCAACTATCATACATCAAGGGTCGTGAAGAACTCTCGGCAGAAGAGATTGCCAAACTTAAAAAAATGGGAGAACTCTCTCCCGGACAATCGATTAATATTGGAGATATAACAATAACACCCTATTTCGTAAGTCATTCCGCATATGACGCTTATATGTTTTTGATTGAGGCCGAGGGCAAAAAAATACTACATACAGGCGATTTCAGAGGACATGGATATTTGAGCAAAGGATTGTTGCCCACAATTGAAAAGTTCATTCTCCCACAAGGGAAAGTCGATTTTCTGATTACCGAGGGAACTATGCTTTCAAGACGTGGAGAAAAAGTAATGACTGAAAACGAGTTACAAAAGGAAGCGGGAAGGATAATGACACGTTATAAGAATGTGTTCGTGATGTGTTCTTCTACAGACATGGAACGACTGGCAACATTTTATGCAGCAAATAAACATCTCAAAAGACCTCTCGTCTGTGATCGCTTTCAGAAGAGTATATTGGAGATATTTACAGAGTCGGCGGGTATTCGTTCTCAACTATTCCATTTTGATAAAGTCTATGATTTCAACCCAACGAACGGAAAACTGGTAGAATGGATGTCTGATAAGGGATTTTGTATGTTCGTTCGAGCAACAGACAAGTTTAAGGATTATTACCAGTCGCTGGCAACCCGGTTAGACCCAAATGAAACAGTGCTGATTTATTCAATGTGGAAAGAGTATGTAAACTATGATGGGAAACACACTGTACAGCGTTATTTAGACTTTGTATCAATGTTTCCCAACGTTGAAAAGCTACACACCAGCGGACATGCATCTGCCGAATGTCTCGCCAATGTATGCAATCTCGTCAACCCAACACTCGGAATAATCCCCATCCATAGCGAACAATCGGATAATTATCGGAAACTCAACATTAATGATACTTTGAAAGGGAAAATAATAACCACTTCTCAGGATATAGAGGGAGTGGAAATAACTACTTTTTAATTGCTATACAAAGGTACATTTCGGCGATAGAATGCCAACACCGAGCCGCAAGCGGTTTTTAGAAATTTCTTCCTTTCGTACCGAAAGAGTAAATTTCTAAAAAGTGTTGTCTTATCTACCGCCTGCCATGAATGAAATGTATATCAATTGAAAAAAGGAAAAATATATGTTGTGGGTTTGAGAGAAAAACCGTAGATTTGCAGTGAGTTATTTGACAGTATAGCACCGCAAAACGCTGAAATACGCACGGTTACTAACTCGTTACCTCTGAATTCCAATAACTCTGCTAAAAGTTTATTCTTCAATCGGTTAAGTCAAACCGATGAAAATCTAAAATAGAATGATACCATTGGCGGCAATTACCGAGTGGACAAATACCGTCCCTTGGATAGATATGAAGCAAGTAGAGCAGGATTTAATTATTTGCCGAGCTTTAGTTGCAATCTATAGCGATGATTTTTTGTCTTCGCGTTTAGCTTTTCGAGGCGGGACTGCC
>JAAYFR010000057.1 GCA_012728155.1 Bacteroidales bacterium
GGTTAACTCCCTGAAACCATTGATCGAGCACCTGGCGGTTCCTGCCACTGTTGATCACCACCTTGTTTTTCTTGTCGGCAGTCATCTCTTGTAGAAGCGCTAACAATTTGGTTGAAGGTATGGCATCTTCCGGTTTTTTGACGAACGGGGCGAGTGTGCCATCGTAATCCAGCAAGATCAAGCGTGAGGAGGCATCATCATAGGCCTTCTTAATCTGATTGAGCTGCCGCTTTCCTACAATCTTTTGCAGTATCTCTTTATTTTGGGTTTTTATGGACTGTAGTTCTTTTACAAAATCGTTCGCCCATTTCTTGACGGACTGCTTCGATATCCGTTTCTGCATATTCTGCAGCCTCGCCTTCTTCTCCTGTTCAGGCATCCGCAATGCCTCCAGAATCGCACTCTCGATCTCGTCGCTATCGTTAGGATTGATGGTGATGGCATCTTGCAATTCAATGGCAGCCCCGGCCATTTCGCTGAGGATAAGTACACCGCTATGGCTGTTCTTGGTAGCCAGATATTCCTTGGCCACCAAATTCATTCCGTCGGGCAGAGGAGTTACCAAGGCAATTCCGGAGACGTCATACATGGCGATCAACTCCTCGAAGGAGAAGCCGCGGTAGAAATAATGGATCGGTGTCCATCCCAATCTGGAGTATAAACCGTTGATCTCGCCAATAGTCTGGTCGATCTTGGTCTTCAGGTCGGCATAGATATCCACATTATCCCGGGATGGAACCACAATCATCGCCAGCGATACTTTTTCGTGATATTCCGGATTATGTTCCAGGAATTGTTTGAATCCCTGTAGACGATGCAGGATACCCTTGCTGTAGTCGAGACGGTCCACCGAAAGTATCACAGTGGTGTCACCCAGCTCCTGGCGGAGTATTTCCGACTTTTCCCTCACTGCCGGCAGGGCCGGTGCGTGATGGTATTGTTCATAATTGATACCCATCGGGAAAGCATCCACATGTACTATACGGTCTTGCAGGTTGATCTCGTCGAGGCTACAGTTCAGGTCGAGTACACGATAAATGGCGCTGATGAAGTGTCGCATATAGTCATGCGTGTGAAAACCGATCAGATCGGCACCGAGCAGACCCTCCAGTATCACTTTCCTTTGTGGGAGCACCCTGAAGAGTTCGTAGGATGGAAAAGGGATATGGTGAAAATAGCCGATATTTGCGTCCGGTTTTTCGGTACGGATCATTTTGGGCAATAGCATCAGCTGATAATCCTGTACCCATACCATGTCATCCTTTTCAATGAAAGGGATGGTTTCTTTGCAGAACAGTCGGTTTACCTCCTGGTATGCTTCCCAATACTCCGTCTTGTATTCTATGTAGGAGAAAAAATAATGACAAAGGGGCCAGATCGTGCTGTTGCTATACCCCTCGTAATAGTGTTCAATCTGATCGGTAGAGAGGAAAACCGGATGAAAATTCATTGCATGTAGTTTCTCCGAGATCTCCTGCTTCTCATTTTCATCTTCGGAGTGAATGCCGGGCCATCCAACCCAATATATCTCGGAATCAGTCTCTAATGACCCGAGACCGGTAGCGAGGCCTCCCTCACTCCTGACGATATTCAAACCTTCTTCATCTCTCTCAATTTTAACAGGTAACCTGTTGGCTATAATTATTATCTTCATGTTTTGTTTAAGACTTTTAGAGTCAAGATTCA
>JAAYFR010000058.1 GCA_012728155.1 Bacteroidales bacterium
ATTTGGAAAATTCGTTCTGTGGAGGATGGGGATAGATCGTCTCGTTATGGAGCAAGTTCCCCTGCTCATCTAAGCAG
Organism: Bacteroidales bacterium; assembly: GCA_012728155.1. Classification (GTDB taxonomy): domain Bacteria; phylum Bacteroidota; class Bacteroidia; order Bacteroidales; family Dysgonomonadaceae; genus Proteiniphilum. The sequence continues at coordinate 78 of JAAYFR010000058.1, forward strand.
ACCAACTTGCAACCGGTCCGGTAGCCGGGGTCTACCCCTAAGATGCGCTTTTGTCCCAAAGGAGGGGCCAGGAGCAATTGACGCAGGTTTTCGGAAAAGACCGCAATTGCCGCTTCATCCGCCTGCTCTTTGGAGAGATTGGCAAATTCAGTCTCAATGGAGGGCTTGAGCAAGCGTTTGTAACTATCTGTCACCGCCTCTTCTACATGGTCGGCGGCGTCGCAATCATTTTTGGCATAGCGAGGAACCAGCCTGTCGAGACACTTCTCATCATCGGGAGAGATGGAGACACGCAAAAAACCTTCCGTCTCGCCACGGCGGATGGCCAAAAGGCGGTGGGATGGACAGCGGGACAGGGGTGCGGAGAAATCGAAATAATCTCTATACTTCTCACCCTCCTCCTCTTTGCCTTTTGCTACCTTCGAGGTGATTGTCGCTTCTCGTGCAAAGATGTTCCGCACCAACTGGCGCGCAGCGGTATCTTCATTGACCCACTCTGCAATAATGTCGCGCGCTCCTTTTAATGCCATCTCCGTATCGGCCACCTTTTCGTTGAGATATTGTGTCGCTTTTGCTTCTGGCGAACCGGGCCGCTGCACCATCAACCACTTGGCGAGCGGCTCCAATCCATTCTTGCGGGCGATTTCGGCACGGGTCTGCCGTTTCGGTTTATAGGGGAGATAGAGATCTTCGAGTTCGGTAAGGTCCCAGCAATTGAGAATCTCTCTTTCGAGGTCGGAGGTCAATTTCTCCTGTTCCGAAATCGATTTCAAGATATACTCCTTTCGCTTCTCCAGCTCCATATATTTTTCGTGCAGCTCCTTGATATTGGCGATCTTCACTTCATCCAACCCCCCTGTCACCTCCTTGCGGTAGCGACTGATAAAAGGGATGGTGGCCCCCTCCTCCAGCAGCTTGATGGTGCTCTCCACATTGCGAAGGGGAATATTGAGTGATTTAGAAATGAGTGTATGAATAACTGACATCTGTTGTTTGACGAAATAGTTTGATTTTTAAGTGCTACAAAAGTACAAGAATTTTCTCTATCTTTACCTCTCTAAACAATGAGAAGATGGCAAAACTGAAATCTCTATATTTCTGCTCCGGTTGCGGGTATGAATCTCCCAAGTGGATGGGGAAATGCCCTGCCTGCGGTGAATGGTCCACTTTTGTGGAAGAGCTGGTGCGTAAGGATGGTGCTTCGAACCGGGAGGATACCCGCTCTTTCAGGGAGATGAGAAGTGAACCGATAAAATTGGGCGAGATCAAAGCGGGCGAACTGCCGCGCATCGATATGAACGATGGCGAGCTGAATCGTGTTTTGGGAGGGGGATTGGTGCCGGCTTCGGTGGTGCTGATCGGGGGAGAACCCGGCATCGGGAAATCGACGCTGATACTCCAGACAATTCTGAAGCTGAACGGGCTCAAGTCGCTTTATGTGTCGGGCGAAGAGAGTGCCGGCCAGTTGAAGCTGAGGGCTGACCGTATCGGCCTGGAAAATGATGACTGCCTGATTCTGTGTGAGACGAACCTCGATGAGATATTCAAGCATGTGAAAAAGGTGTCACCCGACTTATTGATCATAGACTCTGTGCAGACCATCTACAGCGAGGCGCTGGAGTCGTCACCCGGCACTGTTTCACAGGTGCGTGAGTGTACGGCGCTCCTGCTTAAATTTGCCAAACAGTCGGGTACACCGGTATTCCTGATTGGGCATATCACCAAGGAGGGGAACATCGCCGGTCCGAAGATACTGGAACATATGGTGGATGCAGTCCTCCAGTTTGAAGGCGACCAGCACTATATGTACCGAATCCTTCGGGCGGTAAAGAATCGCTTCGGCAGTACGGCGGAACTGGCTATCTATGAGATGAACCAATCGGGACTGAGAGAGGTGAGCAACCCGTCGGAGCTGCTGCTTACCCAAAATCATGACGGATTGAGCGGTGTCGCCATCGCCGCGGCGGTGGAAGGGGTGCGCCCTTTCCTGATCGAAACCCAGGCACTGGTCAGCACCGCCGCTTATGGTACACCCCAACGCTCGGCTACCGGATTCGATATCCGTCGGATGAACATGCTGTTGGCAGTATTGGAAAAACGTGCGGGATTTAAACTGGCACAAAAAGATGTTTTCTTGAATATTGCCGGGGGACTGCGAGTGAGCGATCCCGGTATGGATCTCGCCGTTATTAGCGCCGTGCTCTCCTCCAGCCTCGATATGACGATAGAGAATGAGACCTCCCTTTGTGGCGAGGTGGGCTTGTCGGGTGAGATACGCCCCGTACATCGTATCGAACAACGTATCCAAGAGGCGGAGAAATTGGGCTTTTCACGTATCCTTATCCCTTTTAATAACTTGAAAGGATTCAATAAGAAGATGAAGATCGATATCCAACAGGTGAAAAGAGTGAGCGACGCTTTCAGATTGCTCTTCTCTTGATAGAAAAAAGGGAAATCCTTTTACAAGTCAAAAAAATATAGTACCTTTGCGACCTCTTTCGGACAAAATTGGTACCTTGGCCGAGTGGTTAGGCACCGGTCTGCAAAACCGTTGACGGCGGTTCGAATCCGCCAGGTACCTCTCAATAGACAATCCAGCGCTGCCAGTAAGTGCTGGTTTTTTTATTCTCTTCTTTTTAAAAATAGTCCGATAGGGATGGGTGCAAAAACGGAGAGATTGCAACAGGCAAAAAATAAAAAATCGTATCTTTGCAGCTTAATTGAAGAGAGATATGTTGAACATAGTAATTTTTGGAGCTCCAGGATCAGGAAAAGGCACACAAAGTGCGAAATTGGTTGAGAAATATGGGCTCATACATCTCTCCACAGGAGAAATACTGCGTGACGAGATTAAGGCAGATACCGAATTGGGTAAATTGGCGGACTCATATATGTCGAAAGGACGTCTTGTCCCGGATGCGGTGGTAATTGATATATTGGATAACCTGATCGGCAAGTATGGTGATGCCAAAGGGTTTATCTTCGACGGGTTTCCCCGTACACTTGCCCAGGGTGAAGCGCTGGGTGAGATGTTGGAAAAGCATGAAGAGGATATAAATGCTGTCCTTTGCCTGGAGGTGGAGGAGAAGGAACTGATTGATCGAGTTGTGAAGCGTGGCAGGGTTTCCGGACGGGACGACGACAACCGTGAGACTATCGAGTCGAGGCTTGAAGTGTACCACATTCAGACGGAGCCGCTTAAGGAGTTTTATCGTGAAAAAGGGGTGTTGAGAAATATTCAGGGGGTCGGCTCAATCGATCAGATTTTTGGCTCTATCGAGCAGGTGATCGACCAGATTGGGAAATAAAATGGCGGAGACAAATTTTGTAGATTATGTAAAGATCTTCTGCAGATCAGGGAAAGGGGGAGCTGGTTCAGCCCATCTGAGAAGGGAGAAATATATTCCGAAAGGAGGTCCCGACGGGGGCGATGGCGGTGATGGCGGCAACATTATCCTTCGTGGTAACCGTAACTTCTGGACATTGCTCCATCTGCGCTATCAGCGACATATCTTTGCCGGACATGGCGAAGGGGGATCGAAAGCGCAACGGTCGGGGAAAAAGGGGGAGAGTAAGATTATTGAAGTCCCCTGTGGTACTGTGGCGTATGATGCACATACCGGAGCGTATCTGTGTGATATTACCGACGACGGACAAGAGGTGACCCTGCTGAGGGGAGGCCGTGGCGGTCAAGGGAATGTCCATTTTAAGTCGGCCACAAACCAGACACCCCGCTATGCACAGCCGGGTGAACCCTATCAGGAGCGATGGATCATCTTAGAGTTGAAATTGCTTGCCGATGTGGGATTGGTCGGATTCCCCAACGCAGGGAAATCTACCCTGCTTTCGGTGGTGTCGGCGGCAAAACCAAAGATCGACAACTACCCCTTTACCACACTCCAGCCCAATTTGGGAATTGTGGAATACCGTACCGGGAAATCGTTTGTGATGGCCGATATTCCCGGAATTATAGAAGGTGCCAGTGAGGGGAGGGGGCTTGGACTGCGTTTCCTCCGACATATCGAACGCAACTCTTTATTGCTGTTTATCGTTCCGGCAGATGCCGACAACATAAAAGAGGAATACCATATCCTGTTGCATGAGTTAACCCAATATAACCCTGAGCTATTAGACAAGACACATCTGCTGGCTATCTCAAAGGCCGATATGCTTGATGAAGAGCTGATGCAGGAGATCTCGGCCGACCTGCCCGATATCCCCTACCTCTTTATCTCCTCCCTCACCGGCTATGGTATTTCAGCCCTGAAGGATATGCTTTGGCGTGCCCTCAATTCGGATGATTATGTGCCGGTATCGGCATCGAAAGAGGCGTTGGTACATAGGAATCTTGATATTTCCAAGTTCGATTTTGATCCCGAAGAGGAGTTCTCCGCCGATGAATCCGATTTTGAGGAGGATGAAGAGAATTATTACGAAGAGGATTTTTAATCTTTCATGATGAAGTGCCACCCCCAATACGACAATCTGCTCCTGTTTGATCTGTTCGACAAGGAGGAGAGAGTTGCCCATTTCTCCACTACCCGGAAGGGGGGTGTGAGTGAGGGGGATTTCTCTTCGTTCAATATGGGGAATTTTTCGGACGACAGCCCGTTGAATATCACCGAGAATCGGGAGAGACTCGCCCGAATGCTTTATGTTGATATAGACCGGTTTATCATCCCCCACCAAACTCATGGAACCGAGGTGATGACAATAGATGCACATTTTCTTGCCCTTGACCATGCCGCTGCCCTTGAGTTGCTCTATGGAGTTGATGCGACCATTACAAGAGAAAAAGATGTTTTCCTGTGCATCACCACCGCCGATTGTGTGCCGCTTCTCCTGTACGACAGAGAGAAGGGGGTAATTGCCGCCATCCATGCGGGATGGAGAGGTAGTGTGGGGGGGATTGTGGAGAAAACTGTCGCCAGGATGC